>CANHLV010000016.1 GCA_947461495.1 Chitinophagaceae bacterium | reverse complement strand
GAGTGATTTTGTTGTTTGACGCCTTTATAATAATTTTCTACTGTGCCAGTTTTGCCACAAATGACGATATCTTTTACTTTAGCACCTGCACCGGTTCCTCTATCAACAACACCTTGCATACCATCATGTACAGCTTCAAAAATACTATCGGGAATAAAGGTTGGCATTATTTTTTTCTTGTATTTGGATAACATATCAAATCTATCCCCGCCATCAATTGAATCGACCACATGTGGTGTGTAATACCAGCCCTTATTTGCAATATATGCCATCTCATTAGCCACTTGCAAGGGCGTGACATCTACTTCTCCTTGTCCGATACTTACAGAACGAAAAGTACAAAAGTTCCAATGACCGGACCCATAAACTTTATTGTAATAAGCGGGAGTTGGAATGTTACCGGTTTTTTCAGAGGGCACATCAACGCCTAGTCTGTGTCCTAACCCGAAGCCATACATGTAACGATCCCAATGCAACAAGGCACTGTCGGAATTTGGAAACTTAGGATTGTTGATTACCCGTTGCATCACATTGGCAAAATAAGTATTGTCGGATATTGTAATGGCTCCTCTTAAATCAAAAGTTCCTACATCCAAACATTTCATTGGCTTTCCGCCGCCGCATCCATAAAATGCACCGGAGCAAGAAAATCTAGTGTCAGTTGTTATTACGCCTTCATGTAATCCGATAAGCGCTTGTAAGGTTTTAAAAGTAGAACCTGGAGAATAAGTTGCGCTTACGGTTCTGTTTAATAGTGGCAATGCGGGATTTAAGAACAATTCCGAAAAATGCTTTCTTCTTTCGCTGCCGGTGAGATAGTTGGGATGATATGTTGGAGCACTAACCATAGCCAGAATTCCTCCTGTTTTTGGATCAATGGCAACTATTGACCCTAATTTATTCTGCATTAATTTTTCGCCAAGTTGTTGTAACTCTATATCTAAAGAGGTGTACAGGTTTTGTCCTGCAATTGCCATGGTGTCATACAAGCCTTTTTCAAGTCTTTCCGTCAATCTGTTTTTATTATCGCGCTTCCAATATTCGATCCCTCGCTGTCCCATTAATACCCTTTCATAACTTCTTTCCAATCCTGTCATGCCCGCGTAATCTCCGGCCACATATCCTTCTGCAGGATGTTTTTTTAAAAAATTGGTATCTACTTCTGCCGTATATCCCAATACATTTGCGGCAGCATCATGAGGAAAACTTCTGACTGATCTTTCTTGCAAATAAAATGCAGGTGTGAATTTATACAATGACTCATTTAATTTGGCCATTTTTTCATCACTCAATAAAGCTTCAAAGACAGCAGGCCTAGTTCTTCCGTTTTTAATGATTAACTCAATGATTCGTTTTTTAAACTGAATGGTATCAATGCCAAGAATATTACACAATGCGGTGGTATCTATTCCTTTCAATTTATTGGGTGTTACCATTAAATCAGAAATATTGGTGTTCTGGAGAATTGCATTTTTTTTTCTGTCAAAGACAATGCCTCTGTCTGGGTAAACTACTTTTCTAAACATACCCTGATCTTCGGCAAGAATTTTATATTTTGAGGTGATCACCTGAAGTGTAAACAGTCTGATAATAATGATTACAAACAATAAAATAAAGATAAGCCTGATGATGTTTTTTCTAGATTCATTATAAACAGGCACTTGGTTGTGGATTTATCGTTAACACTGAAAGTTGCAAAAAATATTTGATGTAAAATTCTATAAAAAAAATGAAATATTTAAACTGTATTTGTTTTAAACTTCTGATTTCTTGAGAATATCAATTCAGTAATCAAAACCAACAAAAGACCAATTACTGTTGAAAATAAAGTTTTTCCGAAAAAATACCAGGCATCTGCAAACTGCCAGGCTTCCAGTAAAAAAAGCCAGGCATTGTGGAGCATGATTAAAAATCCTGCATAAATAAGATAAGGCAACATACCCCCCATACTTCTAAAAGAAGGCTCTTCAAAGTTTGTTTCGGAACCTTCCTGAGGAATTAAAATATTAATAATAAAAGGTCTTACATAAGCCATCAATACGCAGGCAGCGGCATGAAACCCTGGATGATGACGAAAACTATCAAGAGTAAGTCCCAAAATAAATGACAAAATCATTAAAGTTGAGCGTCTGATTTTGAAAGGTAGCCACAAGATAAAAATGAAATAAATATAAGGTGTTATCAATTGGTGTAATCGAACTTTATCAAGTACGTAAACCTGAAGAAGCATCAGCAATATAAAGCGGAAAATATTTTTTATTAAGGAACTCATTTTTCTATCAGGGCTGTGCTTTTATATTGTTGATAATCTCGTTTACCCCATCCTGATCTACATTTTCAATTAGATAAACATATTGCAGATTGTAAAAATTACAGGCAGTTCTAAATTTCACTCTGAAAAAATTGGTGCTTTTTTCTTTATATATTGCTTCTACATTTCCGATTTTCATTCCTTTTGGAAAAGCAGTACTGAACCCACTGCTGATTATTGAATCTCCTTTGACAATTTTTGCACTTTTAGGAATGCCAAGTAAAGTAACGATGTTTGGTATTTCGCCATCCCACATCAGGGTTCCTGTCTCTCCGGTTTTGAGCAGTTTTCCGCTGATATGACTGTCTTTGTGTAAGAGACTCATAACCACTGCGTATTTTTTATTGACTTCTGTTACAATTCCTACTACGCTATTGTTAGGATCTACCACCCCCATGCCTTCTTTTACCCCACTTGTGGTTCCTTTCGAAAGAACCAAATAGTTGCTGTTGGTTGACACGGCATTTGAAATAACCGTAGCAGAAAGATAGCGGAATTTTCTATAGTTCTGTAAAGAATCAACTTTGATAGAATCAACTGTAGATTTTGGAGCCGTAAGCGGAATCGAATAATTAATTTTCAGTTTATTATAAAGTTCTTCATTGGCTTTGAGCAAAGAATCATTAGCTTTTTTAAGAAAAAAATATTTTTGGACTTCAAAATAACGGCTATTGATATGACCAGTTACATTGTTTGCAATGTTACCGAAAGCAGCGTGATGATATTTGCTGTAATCCAAAATGAAATAAACAGATAAAACCTGTAGAAACAGGAAAAAAAGAAAATTGAAATGACGACTTATGAAAAGAAAAATATTTCTCAACTACTGCTTATGTTTTAATAATGCTAAAATCCCGGGCAGAAAAGATTAATAGGATGTTTAAGAAATTATCTCATGACAAATGGAAATCTGTCATAATTTTTTAAAGCAATACCCGTACCTCTCACTACACTTTTTAAAGGATCATCAGCCAAATGAACAGGGAGCTTAATTTTATTAGTGAGTCGCTTATCCAATCCACGCAATAAAGAACCACCGCCTGTGATGTATAATCCTCTTCTGTAAATATCCGCAGCCAGTTCTGGAGGTGTTGTTTCCAAAGCTTTAAGGATGGCTTCTTCTATTTTAAAAATGCTTTTATCAAGTGCCTCCGCAACTTCTTGGTAACTAACCATTACTTGTTTTGGAATACCCGTTACCAAATCTCTTCCATTTACAGGAATATCATCAGGAGGATTGTCTAGATCTTTTAATGCAGCGCCGATTTGAATTTTTATTTGTTCTGCGGTGCGTTCTCCTATCAGTAAACTATGATAACGACGAAGCGCTTCCATAATATCTGCAGTAAATTCATCACCTGCGATACGAATGCTTTGATCACAAACTATACCAGCAAGGGCAATGACTGTAATGCCTGTTGTACCACCGCCAATATCAATAATCATATTTCCAATGGGCTCTTCCACATCGATTCCAATACCCAGAGCTGCAGCCATTGGTTTATGAATCAAATATACTTCTTTGGCGCCGGCCTGTTCCGCACTGTCTCTTACTGCTCTTTTTTCTACTTCAGTAATGCTGCTTGGAATGCAAATCATCATTCTCCAGCTTGGTGCGAATAATGGCTTTTTGGGATAGACTAATTTTATCAATTCTCTGATCATCAATTCAGCGGCATTGAAGTCGGCTATTACGCCGTCTCTCAAAGGCCGAACCGTGCGGATACTCTCATGAGTTTTTTCATGCATCATCAGCGCTTTCTTTCCTACTGCGAGCAACAATTTAGGGTTATTTCTGTCTAAGGCAACTATTGATGGTTCATTAACAACTACTTCGTCGTTGTGTATAATTAAGGTATTTGCAGTACCTAAGTCGATTGCAATTTCCTGTGTAAAAAAATTAAAAATTCCCATAATTTATTTGAATGCGGTTTCTTGATAACAATCAAGGCAAAGTTGATGTAATTTATTGTAATTAACAATGCTAAAAAATTAATTTTCAAACTATTTTGAGAATAAAAAAAGGTGGCGAAGTCATCAATTTTGACATTAAAAACAATTTAAAACAAATCAATACTAATTTTATTAGCAAATTGTAGGGCTTGGCCTATACTATTTAAATTCAAAGCCAATATCATTTCTGAAATACATGTTTTCAAATGATATAGAATCGATTTGTTTTCTTGACAATACGGCGGCTTGCAGAATTGAATTTCCAAAAGCAGTAACTGCGATTACACGTCCACCGTTAGTAACCACATTTTCATTTGTAATTTTGGTTCCGGAATGAAAACAAATGATGTCGTTTGAAGATTCATCAAGTAGTCCTGTAATTGTTTTTCCTGTTTCATAAGAGCCAGGATAGCCACCACTTACAATAATGGTAGTTGCAGCCGCTCTGTCATCAGTTGAAATGTTTATGCCATCTAGACTATTATATTCTATAGACAAAAAGATTTCAACCAGGTCATTTTTGATTCGTGGAATCACCACTTCTGTTTCAGGATCACCCATACGGCAATTGTATTCTATCACGTATGGTTCCCCGTTATCTATCATCAATCCGAAAAATACAAAGCCTTTGTAAATCAATTTTTCAGCAGCAAATCCCTTAATTGTTGGCTTGATTATTTTCTCAAGTATTTTCAATTTCAACGCTTCATCAAAAAATGGCACAGGGCTTACAGCTCCCATTCCGCCTGTGTTTAAGCCGGTGTCTCCTTCTCCTATTCTTTTGTAATCTTTTGCTTCTGGTAAGACGCAAAATGAATGCCCGTCTGTTATGGCAAAGACACTTACTTCAATGCCTTTGAGGAAAGATTCGATCACTACTTTGTTGCTTGCTTTACCGAATTTTGATTGGAGAATCATTTGTTCAAATTCAGATAAAGCATCTTCATGAGTAGTACAAATCAAAACACCTTTACCGGCGGCCAAACCATCCGCTTTTAATACAATTGGTAAAGGATGTTTTTTGATATAGTCAACCCCTTCAGTATAATTATGAGCGTCAAATTCTTTGTAAGAAGCAGTTGGAATATTATGTCTTTGCATAAAAGCTTTGGCAAAGGCCTTACTACCTTCTAATTGGGCCGCTTCTGCACTAGGTCCTACAATTTGAATGTGTTTTGTAGTTTCATTATTTGTGAAGAAATCATAGATGCCATTTACTAATGGGTCTTCAGGACCAACAACTATCATTTTTACATCATGATCCAAAGCAGCTTTTTTCAAAGTTTCAAAATCGTTTACTTTGATATCGAGATTTGTACCACAACTTGCCGTTCCTGCATTTCCTGGCGCTATGAAAAGTTTGTTGCAATGTTTGCTTTGATTGATTTTCCAAGCGAGAGCATGTTCGCGGCCACCGGAGCCGATGATTAGAATGTTCATGATAAAAAGTGTTGCGCGAATTTAGTATAGTTATTTATTTTATCTTATTAATTTAATCGACATACAATTAATTTGATGTTGATAAACATATTTTTACTATTTTGAGACATTATACCAATATTAACTTTATCAGTAACCAAAAAAATTAATTATGGCAGATTCTATCAACCAACAAAAAAGTCATCCTAAAGGCTTATGGGTTTTATTCGGAACTGAAATGTGGGAACGTTTCAATTTCTATGGGATGAGAACATTGCTTACACTCTTCATCGTAAATGCGTTGATGATAAGTAAAGAAGAATCTTCAATCATATATGGAGGATTTTTAGGGCTGTGTTATTTAACTCCTATGTTGGGAGGTTTCATTTCAGACAGATTTTTAGGCAATAGAAACTGTATTTTATTGGGAGGAACCCTTATGGGTATTGGACAGTTGCTTCTTTTTACCAGTGCTTCGATTTTTTCCACAAATCTAGAACTTGCAAAGACAATTTTATATGTTGCACTTGGAGTAATCATTTTTGGTAATGGTTTTTTCAAGCCAAACATATCAAGTATGGTGGGTAGTCTTTATCCAAAAGCTGAAAAAAACAAACTGGACACAGCATTCACTATTTTTTATATGGGCATCAATATTGGTGCGTTTTTAGGACAATTTATTTGTCCAATTTTAGGTGATGTAGTTGTTGATGGTCATAGAGATGTATTTGCATTTAAGTGGGGTTTTTTGGCAGCAGCAATTGCTATGTTGATCGGTACATTAACTTTTTTCTTTCTAAAAAACAAATACGTTGTAACTCCGGATGGTAAAGCAATTGGAGATCTTCCTTCGAAAAACACTTCAGATGATTTTGAAGAAGGTGAATCACAATCTGCTCAATTCACCAATCAATCTCTTGGACTTGCAGTATTATCTTTCTTGGTGTTAGGTTTTATTTTCAAAAATGTCTTTGATCAAAATATTATTTACTCCATCATTTATTCTAGCGGTATTACCCTTGCAGGATTAATTTTGTCTGATAAATCACTTACTAAAATTGAAAGAGACCGTATTCTTGTGATTTATATTGTTTCTTTCTTTGTGATTTTCTTCTGGGCTGCATTCGAACAGGCCGGCTCATCACTTACTTTTATTGCAGATTATCAAACCGACAGAAACTTCTTCGGATGGGAAATGCCGCCTTCCATGGTACAGATTTTCAACGGAATTTTCGTTGTAATTTTTGCCGTTCCTTTCAGTATGTTATGGGATAAGTTAAGAGCTAAAGGAAAAGAGCCTATCTCTCCCGCAAAGCAAGCAATGGGTTTATTATTAATTGCTATCAGCTATTTTATCATTGCTCACAATGTAAAAGACTTGGGGAATTCAGGTTTATTGGCGGTGCATTGGTTAATCTTATTATATCTAATCCAAACTTTTGGTGAACTATGTTTGTCGCCTATTGGATTATCTCTTGTAGGTAAATTAGCCCCAAGAAGATTTGCTTCATTATTGTTTGGTGTATTCTTCCTTTCTAACGCATCCGGTTATGCGCTAGCAGGAACATTAGGTTCGATTTTGCCTGCAACAGGCGAACAATTCAAGGCTGCGCAAGAATCAGGTATCGACTTAAAAGCAATATTAGACAAGACCATAACTCCAACTGTAGAACAACTGAAATTTTTAGCAGACAATAAAATCAGTGACCATTATCCAAAATTTGCTGGATTCACTATTCACAATCTTTTTGAATTCTTCATGGTGTTTGTTGTTCTTTGTGGTGTTGCCTCAGCATTACTATTTATGCTAGTTCCTAAATTGAAGAAAATGATGCATAATGTATAATCAAGTTTTTAATAAATTTAAGGCGGCTTTTTAGTCGCCTTTTTTTATGTGTCTTTATTTTAGTTTTTGTAATTTGTTTTACTATGTCGATTCGCTTGTTCAAATACCTATCGCCAGCTACTCTTTATTTTACAGGCATCCTGTCTTTCTCTATGGAAGGTTGGATCACCTGGCTTCCGATGTTGTATGCATGGGTGCTGATTCCATTATTGGAGTTATTTCTTACACCCAACAAAACAAATTTAAATGAAGCCGAAAAAGAAATTGCCCGGTATCATAAAGGTTACGACTATATGCTGTATATCATCGTTCCGTTTCAATACGCAACGTTGATTTATTTTTTATATTCTTTTCAGCAACCAAATCTGAAGAACATAGAGATTGCTGGTAGAATTTGCAGCATGGGTTTGCTTTGCGGAACATTTGGCATCAATGTTGGTCATGAATTAGGACATAGGATTAACGCATTTGAAAGAATCCTCGCCAAAACATTACTAGCCTCTTCCTTATACATGCATTTTTATATTGAACACAATAAAGGACATCATAAAAACGTAGCCACTCAAGAAGATCCGAGTAGCGCCAGATTGAATGAGCCCGTTTATTTTTTCTATTTCAGAACAATTCTGTTTTCTTATTTATCCGCCTGGAAAATTGCCAATGAAGATTGCCGGAAAAAAAACAGGAATTATATCAGTATTCATAATGAAATGATACAAGCCCACATCATTCAACTGTTGTTGGTGATTGTTCTATTTTTATTTTTTGGCAAGACAATCACCCTATATTTTCTTATTGCAGCATTTATAGGAATCTTGTTGCTCGAAACCGTAAATTATGTTGAACATTATGGTCTGGTAAGGAAGAAAAAAGAGATTGGGTTGTATGAGCGTGCCATGCCATGGCACAGCTGGAACAGCAATCATCCGATTGGCAGAATAATGCTTTTTGAATTAAGCCGACATAGCGATCATCATTATTTGGCAAGTAAAAAATATCAATTGCTGGAACATCATGATGATGCACCACAACTACCTACAGGATATCCCGGCAGTATGATTCTTTCCCTAGTTCCGGTATTGTGGTTTGCAATTATGAATCCTAAAATCAAAAAAATTACAGCATCAGCAAAAAGATCTGTTTAATTGGAAGCTGTATTTCCAAAAATGTCTTTGGTTATTTTTGATTGTTCAAGACTGTAAATTTTCATGCTATTGATTTCAGAATGTTTTTTCAAATAAACAAAAAGATAGTATAAGGCAACTGCGCCTACTAGTCCAAACCACCAATCCATTTTCACATCCATTTTACTCACATCAATTTTCTTGTTGTTCATTGTTAATACATAAACCTGAAATACAGCAATCGCATTATTTAAAAAATGAGCAACGATATTCACCCAGATATTTTTTGTTTTGTAGAACATCAATCCCAATACAAAACCCAATACAGCTCTGCTTAAAAACAAATACACCGACATGTGAATCAAACTAAAAATAAAAGAAGTTACAATGATGGCAATGAGCGGTTTCTTCCACCATTTAATTAGTATTTGTTGTAAGGCACCTCTGAAAAATAACTCTTCAAACATAGCCGGCAAAAACGCCATGATGACCAATGACAACAATAAATCAGGAACGCCCTGAATATGACTCAATGCCATCACCTGATCGTTATACATTTTCTCCAGTTTGATGGCATAAGCATCTAATGAAGGGAAATGTTTGGTTATCATTTCTGTCAAATCCTGTAAACTACCAGCCGCAATATTAGCAGTGAAAATGATTAAAAACCCAATCACTATTTGTTGGATATTGATGTGTTTACTAAAACCCAACCAAAGCATTTGCCTGCCATTACAAACAAAAGAATACATTAAAGCTGGGATACAAAACATCATCAATGTGCTGAAGAATTGCAACCACCTAGCCGCATTCACATTTTTAGGGTCTTCCAAGGCTTTCATCATCGCATCACCCATTTTTTCAAATGTTGTTCCCGAAGGAATCATTTGCATTCCAATAATAAATTGAATGATAGCAGCTAGTATCATTCCAACGCCGATAAACAATATCAGCATTCCTAATTGTCCTAGTCCGGTAAAACCTTTATTGCTCTTGTATTGCATAGACGGTTTTTAAATTGTAATTTCGCCTGCAATATACAAATTATCTATGCCTCAAATCGGCAATATCATATTACCCGAATTTCCATTGTTATTGGCGCCAATGGAAGATGTCAGCGACCCGCCATTCAGAGCTGTTTGCAAAGACAATGGCGCCGACCTCATGTACAGCGAATTCATCAGCAGTGAAGGCCTGATTCGTGATGCCATGAAAAGCAAACAAAAATTGGATTTCTCAGAAGAGGAAAGACCTTTTGGGATTCAAATATTTGGTGGCGATGAAGAGGCGATGGCGATGAGTGCCAGAATTTGTGAAACCGTAAATCCTGATCTAGTTGATATTAATTTTGGATGTCCGGTAAAAAAAGTAGTGAACAAAGGAGCAGGCGCCGGTGTGTTGAAAGATATTGACTTGATGATTCGTTTAACCGAAGCCGTTGTGAAGAGCACCAATCTTCCCGTAACTGTAAAAACAAGATTAGGCTGGGATGATAACAGTAAAAATATTGAAGAGGTTGCTGAAAGATTACAGGATGTTGGTGTAAAAGCATTATCTATACATGGCAGAACTAGAAGTCAGTTATACAAAGGCCAAGCTGATTGGACCTTAATTGCAAAAGTGAAAAACAATCCTCGCATCACCATGCCCATATTTGGAAATGGAGATATCGACAGTCCTCAAAAAGCATTTGAATACAAAAATAGATATGGTGTCGACGGCATCATGATTGGTCGTGCTGCTATTGGTTACCCTTGGATATTCAGAGAAATCAAAGCATATCTAAAAGATAAAACCATTCTGCCTTCTCCAACTTTGGAAGAAAGAATTGCAGTTTGTAAAAAACATTTACATCGTTCTGTTGAATGGAAAGGTTCTATCGTAGGTATCAATGAAATGCGCAGACATTATACCAATTATTTGAAAGGTCTGCCTGGAATAAGAGACTACAGGTATAAACTGGTTACACTTCCCACACCTGAAGCTGTTTTTGATGTGCTGGATGAAATTGCAGTACACTACAAAGATTATGAGTTTCAACACACTCCGATTGAGATTATTGATTATCATCAGAATTGTCCTCTCTAAGCCCCCTCAATCCCCCAAAGGGGGAAGTTGTTTGGCGTTTGGTGTTTGGTGTTATTCGTTCAGAGAATAATTCTTTTTGCTCCCCTCTCTATTGGAGAGGGGTTGGGGGATGAGGCTTCAAAACCCCAACGCCTTCCCACACTCCTTCCCCAACGGGCTCACCGAAGAATTTAAAAAATAAGTCAGCGTGCCGTTTTCATCAATAATGTATTTACAGAAATTCCAGGTGGGAGCTTGGTCGTTCCATCCATTGAGTGATTTATCAGAAAGCCATTTATATAACGAAAGTTGGTTACTATTTTTGATAACAATACCTTTCTCAGCGAGTGGAAATGTTACGCCATAATTGATTTTACAAAAGCCAGCAATTTTTTCATTTGAATAATTTTCCTGATTGGCAAAATCATTGGCTGGAATTCCAATGATGACCAAACTGTCTTTGTGTTGTTGATATAATGATTCTAGCTCTTCGTATTGACCAGTGAAGCCACAGTCAGAAGCAGTGTTGACAATCATGATTTTTTTTCCTTTCAAAGTTGAGAAATCAAGCATCGTACCATTTATCAATTGTAATCCCAGCGAATAAAAATTCACTACAGGTTTTATTTGTTGTTCACCTACATTACTAAGTATCGTTGATTTACTCACTTTCATGATAACGGGATAAAACAACTTAGTGGTTCTTTGTCTGAAATTCATGTTTTTATTTTTTTGGGTAGGTGTAACAACGAAAACAATTACTCCTGCGATGAGAATTAGTGAACCAATGAGAATTCCTTTCATTTTTTTATTTTTAATTGTCAGCATCCAAATTTATCTTATCATTTTTTTCAACAAACTCAATTTTCCTTTTAATGGAGGATACTTCATAGAAGGATCAAACCAGTTGGGTGATTTCAAAACAGATTTCTGATGACTGAAAGTTTCGAAGCTGAATTTACCATGGTATCTTCCTGTGCCGCTAAATCCTCTTCCACCAAAGGGTAAGTTTTTATTCATGAAATGTAATCCTGCATTGTTGACACAACCGCCACCAAAAGCCACATCATTGAGCCAGTTTTTTTCTTTGGTTTTATCTGTAGTGAACACATAAAATGCCAATGGATTCTTATTCAGTGAAATGATTTTCAACGCCTCTTCTTTTGTTTTAAAACTGATGATGGGCAATACCGGACCAAAGATTTCTTCCTGCATAATTGGACTGTTCAAATCAACATTATCTATTATTGTCGGCTCAATGAATAATTTAGATTTGTCATGATGACCACCATGTAATATATTTCCTTGTTGTAAATAGGCTACCAATCTATTGAATTGTTTTTCATTGATGATTTTTCCATAATGCTCAGTCTTTGAAACATCTGAACCATAAAACTGTATTATTGATTCAATCAACGCCTTCACCATTTTCTCTTTTACTGATTCATGCAAAAGAACATAATCAGGTGCGATACAAATTTGTCCGCAGTTAGAGAATTTAATAGAAGCAATTCTTTTGGCTGCCACTTTGATATCAGCATCTGCTTCAACTACGCAAGGAGATTTTCCACCAAGCTCAAGTGTTACAGGAACCAACTCTTTAGCCGCAAGCTGATATACTGCTTTGCCAATGGCGGTACTACCGGTAAACATTACATGATCGAAAACAAAATGATTCATCATGCCGGGCACCGTTACTGCACCATCACCCTCAACAAATAAAATGTAATTACTATCGAATGCTTCTTCAATCATTTTCTTCATCAAAGCTGATGTTGCCGGAGCGAAATGCGAGGAATGCAAAACCAAGCAATTTCCTGCGGCGATTGCACCCACTGCAGGTTTGAGCAATAATTGCAAAGGATAATTCCAGGGACTGATAATCAATACCACGCCCAAAGGTTCATTCATAATAAAACTCTTCGAAGGTAAATTCAACAAGTTGGTGGGCACTTTCTTAGGTTCCATCCAATGATGTAATTGATCAATGGCGTTGTTGATTTCAGCAAGTAATAGTCCATTTTCAGTTGCCCAGCAATCTTCAGGAGATTTTTTCAAATCGGCATATAACGCTTGATAGATGTCGCTTTCGTATTTTTCAATAACTGATTTGAATTTGAGCAGTTGTGATTTTCTGAACTCGTATGATTTTGTGACACCGCTTTCAAAAAAGCTTCGCATTGTATTTAGCTCATTTACAGTAGGCATTTGAGGAATTTTAGATAAAGATAAGTGATGTTATTGGATAGGTTGGTTGGTTAGGATTTCGAAGTTTAAAAACAGGAATGGATTAAGGAATTATTAATTGGTATGGTGTTGGGGTGGGCTGTTGCAATTTTCTCTGTCGTAATATTGCGATATTGCAATATCGCAATATCGCAATATTACGTCCGCCCAACTCGAACAGCCAAATATTTCCACTAAAGTTTATTTACTCCCAATGAACTTTATTCAAACACCCATAAATAAATATTATCTTTCAAAAAAATGAATACATAATACAATGACTGACGAACATTACATGAAAATCGCCATAGCAGAAGCACAAAAAGCATTCGACAAAGATGAAGTACCCATTGGAGCTGTGGTTGTATTGCAAGATAAAATTATTGCGAGGGCTCATAACCAGGTTGAATTGCTGAATGATAGCACAGCGCATGCAGAGATTCTCGCCCTTACAACTGCTTATCAATTTTTGGGCAGTAAATATTTACCCGAAGCTACCTTGTATGTAACTGTAGAACCTTGTCTGATGTGCAGTGGAGCCTTATATTGGAGCAAAATCGGACGCATTGTATTTGGTACTTATGATGAAAAAAACAGTTACAGAAGAAGCACCGGAACCAACAATCCTTTTCATCCCAAAACAGAAATTGTGGGCGGTGTAATGGAAGAGGATTGTGCGGGGTTGATGAAGGAGTTTTTTAAGAGGTTGAGGTGAGGTGCTGGATAGGATGGATATGCTAGATAAGCTGGATATGCTAGATATGGATAACCTTACTTCTCAGCAATGTCTCCTGCAAGGGACATTGCGTTGGAAAAGCTGGATACTAGATGCTAAAAAAGTTCAAGAATTATCTAACAACTATCATGAATCAATTATCCAGGATCAAGAATCTAGAATCAATTTTTCACCCTTTATTTCCTAAATTTGCATTCTTATTTCTATAACAATAAAATCATAATAACATGTCATTCACTCTAGCACCTTTACCTTACGCACACGAAGCACTTGAGCCTCATATTGATGCTCAAACTATGCACATACATCATGGCAAACACCATCAGGCATATGTTGATAATTTAAACAAAGCCATCGTTGGTACCGAGCATGAATCTAAAACCATTGAAGAACTAGTACAACACGCTGGAAGTATCAGTCCTGCAGTTCGTAATAATGGCGGTGGTCATTGGAATCATACTTTTTTCTGGGCGAGCATGGCGCCTAATGCAGGTGGTGCTCCTGCAGGCAAACTGGGAGATGCCATTGCCTCTACAT
>CANHLV010000015.1 GCA_947461495.1 Chitinophagaceae bacterium | reverse complement strand
AATAGTAGTATCATTTGCTGTTTTTAGGGTAACAGTATCTACCACGCGTATACGAACTGAATCTCTGTTGGCACAACCAGCATTGTCACTGTAGTTGACATAATAAGTTGTATCTCTAGTTGGTTGAACAATTGGATTTTGAATATTTTGATTGTTGATATTATAATTCGGAGTCCAGAAATAATTTCCTTGAACATTAGTGCTGGCATTGAGTTGCATCACATCTCTCGAACACATGATGGTATCATTGGTAACATTAAGTATTGGTTTATCAACAATAATGATTTGAGTGTTTTCAATGGTGTCGATACAGCCCCTGTCACTTCCAACAATTAAACTAACAGTATAAGTTCCCGGAGTGGCGTAAGTAAACTGAGGGTTTCTGATATTGCTTGTATCATTGTTACTACCGCTGATCCCAAAATCCCAATGCCACTGATTTACGGTGCCATAATTGGCGGTGGTGGCATCAGAAAACTGCACAGGATTACCTTTACAAATAGGTGTATTTTGATTGAAAGCAGGAAAGAAGCCTGGGAAAACACGAACTGAGGTATAAGTCGAATCTGCGCAAGCTGTTCCTCTGTTTACAACAAATTTTACTGTGTAAACACCGGCCGCAGAAAATGTATGTGTTGGAGTGGGAGATGTTGATGTATTATTAATTCCGGATCCAGGATCGCCAAAATCCCAATAAAAACTTTGATTTAACGGAGATAGGTTTCTGTTGCTAAAACTGAAATTAAAGCCATCGCAAGTAATATAATCCGGGAGTAATTCGGCACTAGCAAAATCACAATCAGCTACTGTAATAATAAAGTCTTTTCTGTGGGTGGCGATGTAAACACCATTTCTGTATGAATTTACACAAACAGAAACAACATATTTTCCGGAAGCAGGGGCAATCCCGGAAATAATTCCTGTTTGTGAATTTATGGATGCCAATTGACCGAGAGGATATAGCCCGGTAAATCCGTTTACATAAAGTACTGAGCCATATGGAGGCGTGCTCGGTGTAATATTAGCAGCATTTTGTGCAGCGCCACCATTGTATGCATTGCATAGTGTATAAACAAGTTGATCGCCGTCTGGATCAGTTGCACTGAAATCCAAGATGAAACTATTATTTTGACAAACAATTGAAATACCGGTTGTGAATCGTGGGCTATTGTCCAAGCCTAATAATGAGTTGTTGTTACTGCCGGGGATTGTTGTACAATAGGTAGCACCAGCTCCATTGGTACCATTATCTATGTTATTGATATTTTCAATTCTGCAGCAGGTTTGATATGCAGCGGTATAGCCGTTATTGTTATTGTTTAAAGTAACTGTAAATGGGTAGTATCCTGCCGTATAATTTAAAGAAGGTTGATTTGATATACACAATGGTACATTTATCAAAGGGAGTGTAACAATTCTGTCGAGGTCTACATCAATAGTTGCAGATGTGCCTAGTCCACCATATGGGTTATTGTTGTCGTTGTTGTATATTCCAATTCTTACAACAGGAGGCATGTCTGCACAATTGAAACAATTTACATCTCGAAATAAAATCAAGGTAATTCTAAAAGTTCTTGTTGTTGGTGTACTCGAAATCAAATCATATATCATCTCACCCCCTGTAATATGCTTTGCATAAGTGGTAAATGATTGAATTAAAAAAAATATAATAAAAATCCTTCTTTTCATTTCAAAACAAAGTTAAAGATTAGTATCGGCAACTTAAAGAAATTCGAAAAGAGTTGTAATCATTTTATATGCTGATTGTCGATAAAAAAGGATAAATAACGGTTCACATTTTCTGTTTCTTCAATCATGCCCATATGTGCTGATTTCTTCAATATTTTTACATAGGAAATGCGGCTAACATGAAATTGTTTTTGAGAAACAGAAAAGGGTACAGCCTGATCATGAATACCCGCTATATACATAACAGGTATTTTGGATTCGCTCAATAATTGAGATTGGTCGGGTCTTTCTCTCATGGCTTGATAGTACTGTATCAATGACTTTTCCGAGATACAATCCGATTTTTGAATCATATGTTTAATGTCCAATTCATGCTTTTGGATATCATGAAACAGTCCGGATATACTTGTTTTGAGAAAAGCATTGCTGCCATATTCACGAATAAAATCTATTGCTTTTGATCTTATTTCTTTCTTAAGATGATCATCGGCAAAAATGGTAGAATGAACCAGTCCGATGGCTACAAGATCTTCAGGGTAAAGTTTATAGTAAGCAAGTGTGATGTATCCACCCATACTATGTCCAATCATTATCAATTTGTCTATTTGCTCCGCAATAATAATTTCTTTAATGGCCATGGCATAGTCAACAATAGAAACTTTTTCTTTTTCCAGGTAAGTTGATTTGTTTGTTCCCATAAGATCGGGTGTGATAACATAATATTTTTCACTAAGACTTTGTATTTGGTGGCTCCAAATGGAGTGGTCCTCTGCAAACCCATGCATTAACAATACAGGCTTACCATTACCTGAAGTATAGTAACTGAATACGGCATTGTTGTAAATGATTTGCTTATGATTCATGGCTGCTTTTTGCAGTGTTGTAACTGTTGTATTGCATGTAAGATCTTACCAAAATAATCATCACAATAGGCAATAATGCGGTGTTTAATTCTTGAGGTAAAAACAACCAAGAAAAAACAAGAAGACTTGAAATTAAAGCGGTGACTCCAAAATAATATTTCGAAATCTTACTTTTAAAGAAAATGAAAATTGGAGCAAGAATATGAGTAGGCAAAGCCCATAATAAATTGTAATTATTTTTTGTCATGGTGTGGTCTGTAGCAAACCAGGCTAATACAAGTATGACGCCTACAATGCCAATAACAAAAAACAAAATGACATCAAAAACCAAAAGTGTCTTTGTGGCAATTACAGTTTTCTTTTTATACAATGCGGCTACAAATAAAAACAAAATTAAAAAAAGTATTGACGGATGAAATAAGTTGAATCCAAGTCCGGTAATTTCATTTTGAAAAATTGTAGTCTTCTCTGCAACAAGTTTTGTGTTTATACATCTATCTAATGATTTTTCAAGATTGTTTGGCAGAAATTGTTGTTCGGAAGGCGTCATGATGCGGTCTGTTGGCGCGCCCAATAAAATATCAATACCCAATTCACTCCAGTATTGTCCGCCTTCTTTGAGATACTTGTGAATGGCCATCCTAAAGGTTCTGTTTTCTGGCATTACTGCAGGTAATATTGGAGTAGGGCTTTTGTATTTTACAATAATATCTCTTAATCTTGTAGTACAGTTATCAAGAAAGAAATCATATTTATAGAATTTGTTTTCTTCTTTGAGATTTTCTACCAATGCATTTTTAATCGCAATTTTTTCTTCAGCAGAAAGAGATAAAACTTGTTCGCTTACGCTTCTGTTTTCGTATTTATAAAACTCAATGAAGTCGTTGGTTCGCTCTAAACTTACAAAATATAATAATTTGCCTTTTACAAATTTGATGTAAAAATTAGGGTCATCAAAATCGAAAGTGCCATAATTGAAAACATAATCTGTAACACTGTTGCTGTCGATAATTCTAATGGCACTATGGCCGAATATGGAATATAATTCTTCTCCCGGTGAACAGGTAAGCAATGAAACCCTCAATCTCGAAGAATCCTGTGCATTTGAAGAAAAAGTAACTAAAGTCAACAATGCAACAACAAACACGAAAAGCGATTTTCTGAATGGCATCATAATGAACAATTATCTGCTATAATTAGGCGCTTCTTTTGTAATGAAAACATCATGAGCGTGACTTTCTCTGATACCTGCGTGTGTGATTCTTACAAAGCTAGCATTTTGAAGTGCTTTGATATTGGCAGCACCACAGTAACCCATCCCTGCTCTTAATCCTCCGGTGAATTGATGAACCACTTCTCTCAAATGTCCCTTGAAAGCAACTCTACCTTCAATGCCTTCCGGAACGAATTTTTTTACATCCGAATCTTTATCTTGAAAATACCTATCGCTGCTACCTTGTGCCATCGCACCTAAAGATCCCATTCCTCTATATTGTTTGAATTTTCTTCCTTCATAAATAATGGTTTCTCCCGGACTTTCTTCTGTGCCCGCAAACATATTACCCATCATCACACAAGTTGCGCCTGCAGCTAATGCTTTTACCATATCGCCTGTGTATCTGATGCCACCATCACTGATGATACCAACACGCTTATTTTTTAAAGCTGCTGCAACATCCATTACAGCTGTGATTTGTGGCACACCTGTTCCGGCAACAATTCTTGTGGTACAAATTGAACCTGGCCCAATGCCAACTTTAACGGCGTCTGCTCCTGCATTTGCTAAAGCCAGCGCACCTGCACCCGTTCCTACATTTCCGGCGATGATAGAAAGATGTTTGAAGTTTTTTCTGATTGATTTTAATGCATCGATAACGCCTTTGGTATGGCCATGTGCGCTATCCAAACAAATCACATCAACACCTGCATTGTATAAAGCTGTTGTACGTTCTAAAATATCACTTGTAATTCCAACACCCGCGCCAACTAACAGTCTTCCGTACTCGTCTTTAACTGCATTAGGATGACTTTTTAATTTCAAAATATCACCAAATGTAATCAAGCCGATGAGTTTGCCGGCTTTATTGACAACAGGCAATTTTTCGATTTTATTTTTTTTGAAAATGAGTTCTGCTTTTTTAAGATCTGTTCCTTCAGGAGCCGTGATGAGATTTTCTTTTGTCATCACAGTGCTTACTTTATGGTTAGGATTAGTTTCGAAACGCAAATCTCTGTTGGTTAAGATTCCAACCAGTTTTTGTTGCTGGTCTATAATAGGAATGCCGCCAATTTTATTTTCCCTCATCAATTTCAAGGCTTCACCAACAGTTGAATCCGGTGTGAGTGTCAATGGGTCGAGGATTAAGCCACTTTCGCTTCTTTTCACTTTTCTTACTTGCTCGCATTGTTGAAGAATGCTCATGTTTTTGTGGAGTACACCCAAACCACCTTCTCTTGCCATTGCGATAGCCAAAGAAGCTTCTGTAACGGTGTCCATAGCTGCACTAAGCATTGGGATATTTAATTTGATTTTCTCAGTAAGTGTAGTGGTAATGTCTACATCTTTTGGTAATAACTGAGAATAAGCAGGGACTAATAATACATCATCAAAAGTTAAACCTTCAGTAATTATTTTCGATGATTTTGCAGAAGGAGTGAATTTATTGTTGGTTGCCATGAGCGAAATTAAGGCGAAAATCTCAAAAGAAAAAAATCAAAAGGTTATCATTCGTTGATTTTTTCTGATTAGATAGGTTTATATCTGTTGCCTGGAAGGCTCTTGATCAGCCCATTCATTTCAAGTGAAAGCAAGGATACCGCAATTGAACTGTGAGACAAACCAGATTTAAATGTAAGGTTGTCGATGTCCGTTTCCTCTACTTCTTCCAGGATTTTCATTAGCAAAAGCTCTTCATTGTTTAAATCATGAAAAAGCAATTTTTGTTTTGACAATTGACTCGATTTTTTTTCATGCCAACCCATTAAATGGACAAGATCTTCAGCAGAAGTAATTAAACAGGCTTTGTTGTTTTTTATCAACTGATTGCAACCCTCGGATTTTGCATCATATATCCTTCCGGGAAATGCAAATACATCTTTATTATAACTATTGGCGATTTCAGCTGTAATTAATGATCCGCCTGATTTGCCGGTTTCGATTACCACTAGAGCATCGCAAATTCCCGCCGTTATTCGATTGCGCTCGGGGAAGTTTTGTTTGTCGGGATTTGTGCCACTTGGATATTCTGTTAATAATCCGCCATTCTCAATCATTTGCCTGGCCATAGCTTTATTGGAATGAGGATAAATTCTGTCTAATCCATGGGCTAAAATACCAATTGTGGCTATATCGTTTTTGATGGCTGATTTGTGTGCTATAGTATCAATGCCGTAAGCTAGTCCGCTGATGACGGTGATGTTGTATGACTTAAGTTCATCAATGAATTGTTCGCAAATAGTTTTTCCATAATCTGTATTTGCTCTTGTGCCAACAATACTAATAAATCGGGAATTATTTAAAGAAGAATTTCCTTTGAAATATAGTAAAACAGGACCGTCAAAGCAGTTTACCAACCTTTTTGGATATTCATCATCATTAATAAAAATTGTATTGATGTGATGCTTTTCGGTGAATTTTATTTCTTGCTCACAACTTTTAAAATCCGAAAAAGACTTTATGCTTGAGGCTCTAACTTTTCCGATGCCGTCAATTTTTTCGAGTTTGTTTTTCGGAGTTTTAAAAATAGCTTCTGCCGTACCGAAAATACTTGTCAGTGTTTTTGCATGTACATGCCCAATATGTGGAATTCGGGTCAATGCCAATTGAAAAATCAAATCATTGTTCATGCGACAATGATAGTCAATTCATTAGTTAGAAACTACGTTAATTTCTGTTCTTCTGTTGAGGCTTTTCCCCTCATCTGTGTCGTTTGAGGCCACTGGTTTGGTGTCTCCAAAGCCTTTTGGCAGCAATCGGTTGATATTAATGCCTTTTCCAATCAGATAATTTACAACAGATTTCGCACGATTTAAGCTGAGCAATTGATTCGCTTCTTTTTTCCCGACATTATCAGTGTGACCGCTGATCTGAACCTTCATGTTTGGATTTTCATTGAGTAAGCCAATGATTTTATTCAATTCAGCTTCTGATTCGGGTTGTAATTTTGTCTCATTGTTGCCAAAGAAAATATTTTTTAATACTACCGAAGCGCCGGCTTCAATAGGTTGCAGCGGCACGTTAAGCTTGAAAAAACTATCTGCAGTGTTTTCCAGCAATGAAAAATGATCAGAATAAAAAAGATATCCTTTTCTGTTAATGTTTAGCGAGTACTCATAACCGATAGGCAAAGTAATCAGAAAGTTTCCATCCTCATCTGTTTGAATCTGTGTTGAGAAATTTGCATTTCCAATACAAGTTAACGTAGCCATAGAAGGCAGTCCCAGCTTAGTTTTTGTATCAAACACATTTCCGTTGATCCAAAGTGTTTTATTGGCACTAATTTCCTTTCGAAGTGTAAAACTATAAATGTCGAGTCCTGAATTTTTATTTTTTCTGTCACTGGCGTAATAAGAAGTATAGCCGTCAGATGCAACAATTAATGAACCCTCGTCATCAATAGTGTTGATGGGATAGCCCAAGTTTAATGGTGTTAACCATTTATTATCTGCCCCTTTTCTGGTTAAGAACAAATCAGCCATTCCATATCCTGGCAGCCCATTGCTGTTGAAGTATAAGGTTTGGTTGTCGGGATGAACGAATGGACAAGTCTCGTCACCGGATGTATTGATCGTTGGTCCAAGGTTTTCTGGTTCAGTCCATTTTCCAGCTGCATTTCTATGTGTAACCCAAATATCTTTTCCACCATATCCATTGAATCTATTGCTTGAAAAATATAAATCCTTTTTATCCGGAGACAATGATGGTGCTGATTCCCATAAATCAGTATTTACAATTGGGCCAATGTTTTCAGCTTCTGTCCAACTGCCATTTTTTGTTTTAAAAGAAATGTATAAATCACAACTGCCTTGTCCTTCAGGATAATTGCATCCAGTAAAAATCAGCCATTGTCCATCTTGAGAAATAGATTGCGCACCTTCATTTAATGTAGTATTCAGCTTTCCTTTTGCAGGTGTGGCTTTAGACCATACGCCATTTATATTTTCACTCTCATAGAAATCCTCGTCATTATTGACTCTTCTTGTAAAAATCATTTTTTTACCATCAATAGTCAAAGATGGATAATATTCAAGATAATTGGTGTTGATTCCATCGCCAAGATTAATAGGCTCGAAGTGGTAGTCTTCTGCAGGATGCTTCTTTTTATAGTCTAATGCAAATTCATAGGTGCGTTTGCGGTAGCTTCCAGATTTTATGCTTTGTGAATTTAACCTTTCGGTTTTTAAGAATGCATTCACTTTGTCTAATGCATTTTCGAAATCTCCAATTCCGGCCAATGAAATTGAAAAAGGGAGTAAATAAGTGGCAGAAAAAATACTATCAAGTGCAAATGCTTTTTTGAAATCACTTACAGAAGATATATAATTTTTCATGTCGGCATTTATGCCAGCTCTGGATAAATATACTTCAACATATTTGGGTTCAATTGCTAAAGCTTCATCAAGTTTACCCAATGATTTTTCATATTCACCCTGAACTGCTAAATCATAGGCGGCTTCGTAAACTTTTTTTGCTTTTTTATTCACTTTTTCAGGGTCATACCACTGTGCATTTGAATTCAATAAAATAAAACAAAATAAAAAAAATAGATTGAGTTTTAATCTCATTGCAGTGGTTTAAGGAACATGAATGTATTTATGAAGTTGTAAAGAAATTTGCCATTTCGGATGGTTCTTTACATACTCTACAATTAGAGGATTAACAATTGCTGATTTGTCCCATTCTGGTTGTAGATATAGTTTGCAATTCGGATTCATTTTTGAAGCATAGTTTTCTGCCCATTCAAAATCCGATTTGTTAAAAATTACAATTTTCAATTCATTAGCCAGTAGAAGTATATTGTCTAAAGGGCTTTTGAATTTTTTGGGTGAAAGGCAGATCCAATCCCAATTTCCTGAAAGTGGATGTGCGCCGGATGTTTCTATATGTGTTTTGAAACCGGCATCATGTAAAGCAGATGTAAGTATGTTGAGATTGTGCATCAATGGCTCACCTCCGGTAATCACTACAATGTCAGTTTTAGAGGTTGATTTTATTTTGCTTACAATTTCGTCGATTTGTTTTGATGGATATTTATTGATATCCCAACTTTCTTTTACATCACACCACACACAGCCTACATCACATCCGGCAAGCCTTACAAAATAAGCAGCTTTGCCTTGATGAAATCCTTCCCCCTGAATGGTGTAGAAGTCTTCCATAACCGGAAGTGAATCTTTTATCATTGAAACATCCATACTAACTGGTTCTGTTTTTGTAAGCATTGAAAGTGTTTTTCAGCAAAGCAGCAATAGTCATTAATCCTACACCGCCTGGTACAGGAGTTATATACGATGATATGGGAGCGACTGAATCAAAATCAACATCACCTTTGATAGCAAAGCCGGATTTTTTTGTACTGTCAAGAACTCTTGTAATACCTACATCAATCACAATGGCACCAGGCATAACCATATCTGCTTTTACAAAACCAGGTTTACCAATTGCTGCAACAATAATATCGGCCTGCAAACATATTTCTTTGATGTTTTTTGTTCGGCTATGGCATAACGTTACCGTACAATCTCCATATTTACCTGTTTGGCTTAAAAGAATACTCATTGGCCTACCCACAATATTACTTCTTCCAATAACTACTGCATATTTTCCTTTTGTTTCAATATTGTAATGTTCTAGCATCAACATAATGCCGTAAGGAGTTGCAGGTATGAAAGAGGGATTTCCTAAAGTCAAGTTGCCCATGCTAACAGGACTGAATCCATCCACATCTTTTTCAGGGGCAATTAAATTGATGATTTTATTTTCATTGAAATGATCTGGTAAGGGCAATTGAACTAATATGCCATCAACTGTTTCATCGTTGTTTAATTTTTCAATTTCTTCAATCAGAATGATTTCTGAACAATCAGCCGGAAATCTGATTAACGTACTTTTAAATCCTATTTCCTCACAATTTTTGATTTTGCTGGCTACATAAGTTTCACTGGCGCCATTGTTGCCAATCAAAATGGCTGCTAGGTGTGGGGGACGTTTGTCTATAATTTTTTCAATCTCTTTTTTCAGATTTTCTTTTACAGACTGAGATGCGATTTTACCATCAAGTATTTGCATAAAACAAAAATATGCAAGATTATCTGATTAACATTCTTTTTGTGTTATCCCCCTTTTTTTGGATGTATAAAACATCGTTTTTATGATTAAAATCACATGGAAATTATTTAGTACCAAAATAATTTGCATGACAATATTTTACTTATGAAACGGATGGTTAATATTTATTTGTTTTTGGCTATTACAATGCTCTCAAAAGCACAAATAACCAACATCTCAATCTCCCAGAAATTAAGCATGCATGCCGCTGTCAGTGATAATGTCTTTGATGCAGCAACAATTCTTTCCAATCAGTCAGCGGGTCTAACAATCGAAGGCCTGAATTATGGAATATTAGCCGAAAAGAAATACCTGATGAATGAATTGAATCAACTGATTTTATTTGCCACTAAAAGTTATGGTAAAAATGGGGTGACTGTCATTCAAGATTATAATGGTTTTTCAGAGAGTTACAGCATGCAAACTTCATTGGGTTTCGCAAAGTATGTTTCAGATAATACATCACTCGGCGTAAGATTCAATTATTTTTTAAGGCACTTAAAAGGAAATCCGAACACTAAATCTATTGGAGGTGAGATTTCAATTAAACAAAAAATTTCTAACTATTTACAATCCGGTTTGATTATTATTAATCCACAACGTTTTTTCAGCAAGAAAAATAACAATTTACCAGATAATGAAAGTTGTTTTAAATGGGGATTATTGTATGATGTATCAAAACAATTTTATCTATTTATAGATGTCATAAAACCTGAAATGGAACGGATTGGAATTGTTGGCGGATGTGCCTATAATTTTAATAAAAGAGTCGATGCCATGTTTAGCTTTTCTGTTCAAGAAATGAGCAATCGCTTTTGTATTGGTTTCAATTTGAGTAAAATGAAAATTAAACTGATGAGTAGTTTTCATCCTCAATTAGGATATTCTCCTTCCATCATGTTGCTGTCAAATTTGAATGGTAAAATTAACAGCAAACAATGAATTTTAATTCTTTATATCTATATCTCTATAATAAATTGAAATCAGAAATGAAAAGTTTATGCATTTTATTTTGTCTGTTGTTAATTATTGCTTTTTCAAATGCACAAAGTCTTGAACCATTAGAAGAGGGGATTGAAAATAGTATAACAACTTCTGTTGATGCCGATAACAATCAGACAGAAAATTCTGGCAGTTCTTTAAATGAGCAGTTTGATTATTTTAAAGACAAGCCAATTGATTTAAATCAGATCAGTGGCGAGGAACTTGCAAATCTATTTTATTTAAATTCAGTTCAAATTAAAAGTTTCATTATTTACAGAAATATGTTGGGAAATTTCATAGATTTTCATGAGCTACAGTCATTGCCTGGTTGGGATTTAACATTACTGACTAAAATTCGTCCATACGTATATGTTAGTACTTCTAGGAATTTATCCTCATTCTTGCATTCAAACTTTATCAATCAAAAAAGTTTATTCCTTTTAAGGTACATCAATTCATTTATTGTTACAGACTCTTTGCATAGTCATAGCCTTGCTTTTAAGTATAATTATGATTCAAGAAAAAATGTTTCGATTGGTTTAATTGGAGAAAATGATTCAGGGGAAAAATTTGGTTTTGAAAAAAACAAGAATGGATTCGATTTTACCTCTGGTTATATTTCTTATAAAGGAAAAGTTTTTTTAAAATCATTAATTGCAGGTGATTTTGTAATTAATCTCGGGCAAGGTTTAATTCATTGGCAATCTGCAGGTTTCAATAAAGGTGCATCAGTAGATTGTATCAAAAGACAGGACATGACATTAAAGCCTTATCGTTCTTTTGGAGAGTTTAATTTTCATAGGGGAGTGGCAATCCAATTTGAAAAAAAAGAATTGAAGTTGACATCATTTTTATCTTCAAAAAAGTTGGATGCATACACAAATTTTGACACAGTGAATTATCCATCTCAGACTGTAAGTTCTTTTGATTATTCAGGATTGCACAACACGGTTTCTTCATCGAATAGAAAATCGAATGTTCATGAATTTGTTGGAGGATGTTCCTTGCAATATCAAAAACACGGTTTTTTGTTGGGTGTAAATTTTGTTCATTACAAATATTCTTTGCCAATAAAACCTTCGTCAACATTGCCATATACGATATTTTCATTCAAAGGACAAAGCTTGTCAAATTTAAGTTTTCATTATTCACAAACTGTCAATAATTTTCATTTTTTCGGAGAATTAGCTTCAGATTTTAACCATTTTGCTGCTGTTAATGGCGCTATCATTTCAATCTCAGAGAAAGCGGAAATGAGTTTTTTACATAGAATGATTTCAAAGTCATATCATTCCTTTTATACAAATGCTTTTACAGTCCATTCCAAACCTTTCAATGAAACTGGTTTTTACAGTGCTTTTGGTATCAAACTAAGCAGACAAATTCGTTTGAATGGTTTTGTCGACTTTTTTAAATTCCCATGGCTAACATATAATGTCAACAGTCCTTCTGGAGGTTCAGCAATCGGAATGACAATAACATTTATTCCGTCAAAGAAAACCAAATTGTATTTTTTTTATGGGTATGAGAAAGACCTGAATTTTCAATCTGGCACTGAATTGCCAATTGAGTCTTCAGGACGGCTGAAAAATTTGTATAAATTAGATGCAGAATTTTCAGTTAGTAAAAGTTTTTTCTTGAAAACAAGAATTTCTCTACTTCACGTAAAAACAAACATTAAAAAAGGAGAGATGGGAGTTTTAAATTTTGTTGATATACAGTACAAACCGGCTCTAAAGCCATTTTCAATTGTATTCAGGATGTTTTCTTTCGAAACTGATGGATACGAAAGCAGAATTTATGCTTATGAAAATGATATTATGTATAGCTATTCGATTTCTTCATTTTATGGCAACGGAAAAGGATTTTATCTGAATTCAAACTATAAAATTAACAAAAGTCTAAGATTGGAAGCCAAATGGACTATGATGTTAAATGGAGAAAATGGCATCAATGCTTCATTCTATTGGCAAAAATCCCAATTGAAGTTCCAAATTTTAGCATTTTTTTAATTTTTTTCATTTATTGTGCAACAAATTAACATTGTGTTGTGTCTAATAACCCTGATGAGGATTTTTTTAAGCAATTATTAAGATTTTTTTGCTGTAAACAAAATATCCTTATTTTTACAATTCATTAAACTAATAATAAACCGCACATGAGAAGATTTTTAACATTATTCGCAGTGTTGATGCTCAGTGGTATGCTGGCTTCTGCACAATCTCGGGTACTCTCCGGACAAGTGAGAGATATTCCTGGAGAGCCCGTAAAGTTTGCAACAGTTACGGAAAAAGGAACAAAAAATGCCGTTCAAACTGATGCCAACGGTAATTTTTCTATTAAAGTATCAGGACCTTCGTCGAAACTTTTAGTTACGGCAGTTGGTTATGATGATCAGGAAATTACTCCTTCAGGAAACATTGTAATTGCCAATCTGGTAAGAAACACACAGGAGTTAACTGCTGTTGTCGTTACTTCTCTCGGTCAGCAAAGACAAGCCAAAGAGTTGGGTTATTCAACTGCTAAAGTAAAAGCAGCAGAATTGACTCAAGCTAAAGTTATTAACTTACAAAATGGTCTAACTGGTAAAGTATCAGGTTTGAACATTCAAACAGTTAACAATGGCGTTTTCGCTGACACTAGAATTACCTTGAGAGGTATCAGATCGTTGACTGGTAATAACCAGCCAATGTTAGTGTTGGATGGTGTGCCTATTTCACTTGGATACATCAACTCTATCAACCCTAATGATATCGCTGATGTTACAATTCTTAAATCTGCTTCTTCAACTGCAATATATGGTCCTGATGGTGTTAACGGTGCTATCGTTATCACTACTAAAAAAGGTTCAAAAGCAAAACCAATGGTTACTTTAAGTCATACCATTCAAATGGAGAAAGTATCATTTATGCCTTTATTCCAAGATCAATTTGGTTCTGGTTCTTCAGAAGATGATAACCACAATGGTGTTTATGATCCAATTGAAAACCAAGGTTATGGTGATGCATTCGATGGTTCTACAAGACAAATCGGTCGTGATGGTCCTGGTGGCTTGAAATATTTCACAACTTATGAAGCTCGTCCTGACGAAAAAAGAAAATTCTGGAACACTGGTTACACTAACCAAACAGATTTCTCTATCGCAACTGGCGATTTTTATTTGAGTTTCCAAAATGTTGACATCAAAGGTGTTATGCCGAAAGATGTTAATAAGAGAGTTACTGTGAACATGAGTGCAAACAAAGAATTTAGCAACAAATTCAAAGCTTCTTACAGTGTAAGATATACTCAAGGCAATTATGATGTGAATGCTGGAAGTTCATTCGGTAACGGAAGAGATTACAATCCATATTGGAATTTAATCAACACTCCAATGCAAATTCCGGTTACTAACTTCAAAAACTGGAAAACTGATTATTTCTCTAGTCCTGATGGTTACTACAATGATTATT
>CANHLV010000014.1 GCA_947461495.1 Chitinophagaceae bacterium | reverse complement strand
TAACTTCTCCGGTAATCACAAAATCAGCGTCTGTACTTATACAATAACCATCAATATATTTATAACGAAATCTTCTACCGCCCAACACACCCGCAAAGGTAAGTTCGCTCATGCCTTCCGGTAATGGCATGACTGCGGCGACAGTATGCGCAGGAGGGCCTCCAACAAATATACTGACTTTCAATGGCTGATTTTTTTTATTAGCCTTTGTTTGATGAACACCTATACCACGATGAAGTTGATAATGCAATCCGACTTCTTTGTTCAGCGAATATTCATTTCCATCCAATTGAATTCTGTACATACCCAAATTGGAGTTCATCACACCTGGATTTTCAATATCTTCTGTATAAACTTGTGGCAAAGTAACAAATGCCCCACCATCCATTGGCCAGTGTTTGATCAACGGTAATTGGTTTATACTTATTTCCTGAAAAGTTACCGGACTTTGAAACGGATTTTTTAGTGGTATTGATTTAATGGCTGCAATTCCGGTTGAAATAGATTTAATTGGATTTTTTAAAGCAGCTACAGGATTATTTTTTAGTTTGATTAGCTGTTCTACAGTTTGCAAGCTGTCTCTAAAAATAAATCGACTTCTTTCAAGTGTACCAAAAATATTGGAAGCTGCTCTGAAATTAGTTCCTTTTACATTTTCGAATAATAATGCCGGTCCATGGGATTCAAAAACCCGAAGATGAATGGCAGCCATTTCAAGAACAGGATCTACTTCTTCACGAATACGAACAAGATGTCCATTTTGTTCAAGATCCAGTAAACACGATTCAAGATTTTTGTAGGCCATTCAATACATTTAAACAAAGGTATAAGCTAATTGTTGCCTTAATTGAATAAAAAAAGGCAATTATAATTTTGGACAGGTAACTCTTGCTTTCTTCAGTCCGGTTTCTGTTTTTCTTTGTCTTCCTTTAGCATCAATCCTAAACCTTAGCGAAGCTCCTGTAAAGTAGTAAATATCTTTATCATCAGGATTGCCTCTTTGAGTTCCGGCGGTCGGATAAGGTAAACCACCAGAAAGTAAATTACCCTTGTATGCAAGATTAACAGCTGTAGCACCATTATTTAGCAACAACAGATTTTGATCAACGTAGGTAGTACTTACATCATCAAGATAATCTGTATTTGTTTTTCTAATACCAACAGACAAGGCTAATCTTATATTTTTCGACAAAGACCATTGCAGTCCTGCACCAAAAGGGATGCTCCATTCAGTCAACTTATATTTTGTACGGCCTAAATAAAACCCTTGACCTTCAGTTGTGTAATCTTGTAAATATTGTCTGATTCCATTAGGCAATTCATAATAAGGGCTGAACTTAAAAACAGCTATACCTGCAAAAAAGTATGGCGTCACTTTATAATCGTAAAGATCAAAAAGATTGTATTCTGCCATTAGTGAAAATTCGTAAACATCAGATTTGAAACTGAGATTTCGCTTCCTGTTTTTAACATTGTATTTGTCATCGCCATTTACTCTGGCCAAATCAAATTCAAGTTTCGCGAAAATTCTTGAAGTTATTTCGTAATTGAAACCGATGCCTCCAACAGGTTTTGCTTGAAGAAGAGAGAGCGTATTGGGTTGTAAGTCACCTTTATAACCTGACGCACCAAAAAATGTAGAAAAAAACATATGTTGGGCATGGGAATAATAACCAAGAAATAATAATATGGCCCAAATACCCTTTTTCATAAGTTTATAGAGCTTGAGTTCAAATTATTTGCTCATGTACATCACCTCTTTTACGAGTTTCACAGTTCTTGAAACATCCGGTAAATAAGCTGCTACCAAATTAGGCGCGTAATGCATTGGTGCATCTACAGAAGTAATTCTTCTGATTGGCGCATCCAAATAATCAAATCCCTCTTTTTGTATTCTATAGGTAATTTCAGAAGATACGGAAGCAAAAGGCCATTGTTCTTCAACAATAACCAATCTGTTTGTTTTTTTGACGCTTTCTAAAATAGTAAACCAATCAAGTGGCCTGATCGTTCTTAAATCTATAACCTCTGCACTGATGTTTTCTTTAGCAAGTTCCTCTGCAGCACCCAAAGCAACTTTCATCATTTTATTAAAAGAAACAATTGTAACGTCGCTACCTGTTCTTGCTATATTTGCTTTCCCGATTGGTATAATATATTCCCCTTCAGGAACTTCACCTTTATCGCCATACATCAATTCACTTTCCATAAACACAACCGGATCTTCGTCTCTAATTGCAGATTTCAACAGTCCTTTCGCATCATAAGGATTGCTAACAGAAATAACTTTAATCCCAGGGATATTGGCATACATACTTTCAAAAGCAGTTGAGTGTTGTGCACCCAACTGGCCGGCACTGCCATTTGCACCTCTGAAAACGATAGGGCAACCAACTTGCCCGCCGCTCATCGCCAACATTTTTGAAGCGGTATTCAATATTTGATCCAGCGCTAGTACTGCAAAATTCCATGTCATGAATTCGACAATAGGACGTAAGCCATTTTGAGCAGCACCAACAGCTATAGCAGAAAATCCAAGTTCAGCAATGGGCGTATCTATTACCCTTTTCTCACCAAATTCATCGAGCATGCCCTGACTTACTTTATAAGCTCCGTTATATTCAGCAACTTCCTCACCCATGAGAAATACTCTTTCATCAAGTCTCATTTCCTCCTGCATGGCTTCTCTTAACGCTTCCCTAAAGGTGATTTGTCGCATTTCTATATTTTTTGATTATTGTAAATTAATGAGTTGCAAATTTATTCTATCATTGTCACACAAACAAATTCAAAAACGAGTCATTGGTTAATTTTTTTCAACAAAATCATATTTTGTTTAAAAGAAACCATAAAAAAAGGATGTCTGTGAAGACATCCCAAATAATATAGAATTTTTCATTAGCAATTTTCTATAACCATGGCACTAGCCCCACCTCCACCATTACAAATACCTGCGGCACCAAATTTTCCATTATTTTGTTTAAGCACATTCAACAGTGTTACTATTATTCTGGCACCACTGCATCCAAGCGGATGACCAAGCGAAACCGCACCTCCATTTACGTTTACTTTAGCTGTATCCAAATTCATTATTCTTGAATTTTGAATACCTACCACAGCGAAGGCTTCATTAAGTTCCCAAAAATCGATTTCTTCCATTTTTAATCCGGCTTTGGCAACAGCTTTTGGTGCAGCCAATGATGGCGCAGTGGTAAACCATTCAGGGGCTTGTTCGGCATCTGCAAAAGCACGTATAATACCCATTGGTTTTAAACCTAACTCATCTGCCTTCTCTTTACTCATCAACAATACAGCAGCGGCTCCGTCATTCATAGTTGATGCGTTAGCTGCGGTAACGGTACCCTCTTTAATAAAAGCAGCTTTCAATTCAGCAATTTTATCAAATTTTACATTGAATGGTTCTTCGTCTTTTGCAAAAAGAATAGGGTCTCCCTTACGTTGAGGAATAGGCACCGGCACTATTTCATTTTCAAATTTACCAGCATTCACTGCAGCCTGACTTCTTTTATAACTTTCAATAGCAAATTCATCCTGTTCATTTCTACTGATGTTGCAAACAGATGCGCATAATTCAGCAGCATTGCCCATTGCTTTACCATCATATACATCTGTTAAACCGTCTTTTGCAAGACCATCAATCAATGAAACATTTCCATATTTATTTCCCCACCTAAGATTCTCAGAATAAAATGGCACATTACTCATACTCTCCATACCGCCTGCAATTACAACATCAACATCACCCAGCATTATATTCTGTGCAGCCAATGAAATTGCCTTCATTCCACTGGCACAAACTTTATTTACAGTTGTACAAACAACTTCGTTTGGAAGTCCGGCAAACTTGGATGCTTGTCTTGCAGGAGCCTGACCTAGATTAGCCTGAATAACAGACCCCATGATTACTTCTTGAACTAAATCAGGTGATACACCGGCCTTTTCAACCGCCCCCTTGATGGCTATACCTCCCAATTGTGTTGCACTAAAAGATTTCAATGAACCGCCAAAACTTCCCATTGGGGTTCTAACTGCTGATATAATGTAAACTACTTTCATTGGTTACTATTTGATAATTGTTATTTTTGGCAAATGTAACACAATATCATCATTGGTTTCATCAGTTGAGTTAATCTTCAGTTCCAGTTTTTAACGCATATGATTCTAATCATTTCAAAGTATGACAAAATACTTTTTAAATAATTTGCATTTACAAAACAGGAATATTATTTTTGAAGCCAATCAAATTTGCGATTTGAATTAGTAGTCAATAACAATTGTACTGAAACCTTTATTTTTCCTTCCTAAGAAAGACCCCTCGATCGAATACTTCTGATATTAAATTACAGATTTTATATCAGTCCAGACTGAAACCAAAACCAAGACTAAACAAGAAAAAACAAAAATATGCGCTTACCAAAGTTGTTTAATGTAATTCTATTTTCACTTTTTGTCATTAGCTTTAGTTCATGCAAGACTTCACAACAGATGACGACTTATTTTTCAGAAACTGTAGACACTACAATCCTGCTTTCTAAAACCGAATTAAGCGAACCCATAATTCAAAAAAACGACATTCTTAGTATTTATATTTCCAGCTTGAACCCCGAAGCTTCAGCCGTATTTAATGCTCCCAATATATTGGCTACAAGTACTTCTACTACTACAGGGTCAACTTCTGCCGGAGGTTATTTGGTAAATACTGATGGTAATCTTCAATTGCCAATCCTGGGAACCATAAAAGCTGCAGGCATCACCAAAAAGCAACTCAAAGCAGACATTACCAATATGATAATAGACAAAAAACTATTGATTGACCCTATTGTAACGATACGACATTTAAATTATGAAGTTACGGTTATTGGAGAAGTTGGAAAACCTCTTGTCATCAATGTGCCAAATGAAAAAATATCAATGTTGAAAGCATTAGGCCTTGCGGGCGACATCACCGTATATGGTAAAAAAGACAATGTGTTACTGATCAGAGAAATTGAAGGGAAAAGAAAAGTAAAACGAATCGATTTGAATTCTAAAACATTTTTAGGTTCACCTTATTATTACCTTGAACCCAATGATATTATATATGTTGAAGCCAATAAGTGGAAGGTTATCAATGCGAACAAAAACCAGCAGCTATGGCCTTCTATCATTGGTGGATTATCAGTCATAGCTATCGTATTGACAGCATTTATCAGACAATAATAAAAAAAGTTTTTAAGTTGAAAAAGACAAAAGTACCCATTAGCCAACAAGAAAATTTATTTACACAGTTACTAAACAGATACATAGTATACTGGCCTTTATTTATTTTTTCATTTTTCTTTTTTGTTGCTGCTGCTTATATGTACATCAGGTACACGACTCCAAAATATGAAGCCAAGGCTACAATAATCATCAAAGATGAGAAAAAAGGTACCGACAATAGCAAGGCGATGGAGTCATTAAATATGATCAATACCAAAAAAATCATTGAAAATGAAATTGAAGTATTGCAGTCAAAATCGATAATGCAAAATGTTGTAAAAAATCTGCACTTATATGCTCAGATTTACCAACAAGGTAAGATCAGAAATCTTTCAGCGTATACATTATCTCCTGTCACAATTATTGCACATGATCCGGATTCCATAAAAGCATCACCAAAAGTCAACTTCAAATATGACGAAAAAACCGGAAGTATTACTATTAATGAAAAATATTCAGGCGTTATTAATGAATGGCTGAATACCGAATATGGTAAATTAAAGTTCATCCCTAATAAAAAATACAGCGCCAAAGAAACAAATAAACCATTTTATTTTGTTCTCAATTCAACTCGTGAGGTTACTAATAACTTATTAAGAGATTTACAAGTCATCTCTCCTAACAAACTTTCATCCATTATCTCATTATCATTTAAAGACGAAGTTCCAGAAAAGTCTGAAGATGTACTCAATCAATTGATTTACATGTACGATAGAGCTTCTATTGAAGAAAAAAATTCACTTGCAAAGAGTACTTTGCAATTTGTAGAAGACAGATTGAATATTGTTTCAAAAGACCTTGATTCTATTGAAAAAACTGTAGAAAATTTCAAAGCCGGGAGTGGAGCTTCAGACATCAGTACGCAGGGACAATTATATCTTCAAAATGTAAGCAGTAATGATCAAGAATTAGGGAAAATAAATATGCAGCTAGCAGTTTTGGACCAGGTGGAAAGTTCAATCAATCTGGGAAATATCAGCTCCGGAATGTCGCCATCCACTACAGGTGTTTCTGACCCTAATCTGGCAAAATTGCTTAGTGATTTGAACACCAAAGAACTTGAGTACGAAAAACTCAAAAAAACAGTAGCAGAAAACAACCCAATTTTGGTTTCATTAAGAGATCAAATCAACAAAATCAAGCCAGGGATTACAGATAATTTGCAAAATCAAAGAAAAAACCTGGAAGCCAGCCGCAAAAATATTACAGCTACAAACAGCAAGTATAATTCAATGCTGAGCTCGATTCCTCAAAAAGAAAAAGAAATATTGGAAATCAGTAGAGACCAGAATGTAAAAAGCGGTATTTACTCTTTTTTACTTCAGAAAAAAGAAGAGAGTGAGCTATCATATGCCTCTACGCTATCCGACAGTAGGGTTATCAACAGTGCACAATCTTCAAAATTTCCTGTCAGCCCCAATAAATTGTTCATTTACCTAGGAGGATTACTGATTTCATTACTGATTTCGGTATTGGTCATTACATTATCTGAAAGCTTTACCAGTAAAGTGCTATATCGAAAAGATCTTGAAGCTATGACAGATGTTAAGGTTATTGGAGAAGTAGCATTTAACGACTCGAAAGAAGCAGTTGTAATTCAAGCCGGAAAGAGAAGCTTGATAGCCGAAGAGTTTCGAAAAATCAGAACATCTTTACATCATTTGGGCATTGACGGTTCAAAAAAGAAAATCCTAGTAACTTCTAGCATCCCGGGTGAAGGAAAGAGTTTTATCGCAGCAAATCTTGCCATCAGCAATTCACTAACCGGCAAAAAAGTAGCTCTTATTGACATTGATTTGCATAAGCCAGGTTTAGGTAAGGTATTTGGAAAATCTACACAAGATCCCGGAATGAGTGATTATTTAACCGGAAAAAAGAAACCTGAAGATATTATAAAGAAAGCCAATGGCTTTGAAAATTTGTACTTTATTTCTTCCGGAACTTTACATGAAAGTCCTTCAGAACTACTCTTAAATGGGAAAATAAAAGAATTTGTTGATTATCTAGATAGTCGATTCGATATGATCATTATCGACACGGCGCCCTCTGTGCTCATTACAGATGCATTCATTCTTACTTCATTATGTGATACCACTTTATATGTTGTTCGTCATAATTATACGCCGAAAATGTTGATAAAGAGAATAGATGAAAACTTAAACATCAACCCACTTAACAATCCAGCAATAATATTTAATGGTGTTAAAAAAAGAGGATTTTTTCAGAACAATTATGGCTATGGTTATGATTATGTATATGGTGGTCAATATTATGGAGATGACAAAAAGAGTAAATCAGGTATAAATTCAAAACATAAAAAGAGCAATACATGAATTAATTTTTTAATTTTTTTTAAAAAAACACATAAAAATTATGATAAATCAAAAATGATTGTTAATTTTATCTCCCCAACGATATTTTCGTATTTCCCATCCTAATCAAAGACCTTTGAAAATAAACATCTAATCCAGTGAGAAGCTGCATATTTCGTCACCTAAATTCTTTAACATGCAAAAGAAATGGTATGCAGTTTACACTAAGCCTAACCAAGAAAAAAAGGTTTTGGCTTTGTTAAGTAAAAAGAAAATTGAAAATTATTGTCCGCTAAACAAAATCACCACAAGTGAGAACGAGGACAAAAGAAAGACATTTTTAGAACCCTTGTTCCCGTGTTATGTATTTGTACATATCTCGGAACATGATATTCCTTTAGTAAAACAACTAAACGGCATAATCAATTTTGTTTATTGGTTGGGAAGACCTGTAAACATAAAGGGTATTGAAATGGAAAACATTCAGGAATTTGTTGATTCATTCTCAAACATTTCAGTTGAAAAAACGGAAGTGAATCTGAATAATCTCGTCCGTATCGTTAGTAAAAAACCGATAAATAAGGATTTCGAAAATGTAATCGCCCTTCATGCAACAGTTGTAAAAATAACTTTGCCTTCATTAGGTTATGTGTTGAGCGCGAATTCTGCTTATGAATTAAATGTACTAAATCAGGAAGCCAAGTTTATTGGCGTATAATCAATTTGTATACTTTTTACTGCAGGTAAGTTAATAATTAAAATATTAATTATTAACTTACACTGTACGTTTTGCTTATTCCTCAATATTTAAACTAATGGTTTTAAATGTCAGAAACCTTGTCGCATGGTGCTATGGTATCTATCTGTTATCAAGCGGAAAAGTTCGAAAACTTAAAGAAAAATCCAAAAACGGAGCTTTCATTCTGTCTGTATACTTTCATAACCCCAGTAAAAAATTGTTTGAGCTTAGTGTAAAATGGTTTTTAAAAAATGGTTTTACATTTATTTCAGTTAAAGACCTGATCACTATCAAAGAAAATAAACTAGGCTTCCCTCCTATGGCTGTCATCTTTACTGTAGATGATGGATGGAAAGAAAACCAGCAAAACATTTTTGAAATTGCAGAAAAATATCAAATTCCCGTTACCACTTTTATCGCCACAGAACCAGTAGAAGAAGGAACTTTATTTTGGTGGTCTTATGTGAACATTGCTTTGAAAGAAAAATGGCAAGTACCTTCTATTTCTGAAATGAAAAAACTTAAAAATCAAAACCGTCTTGATTTTATCAATGATATTAAATCAAAAATCAATAAACAAGAAAGGGATGCGCTAATACCAGAAGATTTAATCAATTATCAATACTCTAACTACATTCATTTTGGATCTCACACGGTAACACATCCAATTTTATCTAATTGTACATCTGAAGTTGCTCATTTTGAAATTACCCAATCTCAAAAAATATTACAAAATTGGCTTCATTATCCAATTAACAGTTTCGCATACCCCAATGGCAATTACACTGAAAGAGAAATCGCCATTTTGAAAGATAATGGTTATAAAATCGCATTCAATACAGTTCCCCATTATCTAACTCCTGATAAAATGTCCAACATATACGAAATCCCCCGATTTGACGTTTTGGAAGATGTTTCATTTGTGGAAAATATATGTAGAATGACAGGACTTTGGTTTGAACGTAAAAAATTAAAATGATGGGCGGAGGGTTAATAAAAATAATAGGTGCTTCTAATGTAGTGATTTTTTTAATGATCAACCTTTTTTTTAAAGTTGATAACAATAGGTTTTACCTAAAATACATCATACTTACGTTACCATTTCTAGGTGTTAAATTCTTGCCTAACCTTGATGGCTTCACTGCTATTTCAACAATATTTTTTTTCTTTTTGTATCAAAAAAATGATTTGAATTTTTTCGAGCGACAATTTTACAATGTTGTTGTTTTCTGTCTTTTTCTCTCCATTCTTATTGGCTTTTTTGTTGCAGACATCAAACCTGATTTAGATACAATTTTTCATTTCTTCAAATTAATTCCCGCATTTCTTTTCTCTGGTTTAATAATTAAGGAAATCGCAGAAGATTCCTTGTTTTTCCAAGAGGTTATCTCATGGTTTAAATACTTATTGATTTTTTCTTTTTTGTTTTTACTTGCACAAATGATTATTGGACCTCAATTTTCATTATCCGGTAGTTTAAGACCGAATGTTTTTATAAGTAACGGCATCAGATACCCCAGCTTTTTAGCAGACCCGCAGCATTATTCTCAGTTCGTTTCTGTTTTGTGCTTTGTTTGTTTAATAAAACATAAAGACAGTAAATACGACTACAAAGATTTGTTATTGGTGTTGCTATCATTAATTGCCATCATGAGTTCTGGAGGAAGAAGTGGCTTAATGGGTTTTCTTTTGGGTATGGCATTGATTATTATTTTCAGTAAAGGTTATTACAAATTTATTTTCATTTTTGCCGGTATCGGATTGTATTTTCTCATTATGCAGTTTCAGGATAAATTTTCTATTTTTAAAAGAGGTACAGATTTAGATAATGCATATGCATTCAGGTATTCTATTTGGGTAGAGGCATTTGATATTTTTAAGAAGAATCCATTTTTCGGAATAGGATTGGATAATTATTCCAAACATATTTTCTTACACAATCCCAATCAATTCTGGATGGACAATAATGAACTCCTACCTTTTGATGTCCCTGAAAATGGGAATTTAAAATTACTCACGGAACTAGGTGGCATAGGTTTCACATTGATTTATATGCTTTTTCTGTATCCGGTTATAAGTGCTATTTATTATTTTTTTAGAAATAAAGACTTTAATTTCCTGCTGTTTTTTTGTGCCATGTTAAGCTTTCTTTTAAGCTTTAATGGAACTTACACATTTGGAGAACAACGTGTGTTTATTTTAATCATAGCTATCATCGCTTGTATTATCGGATATAAGCACCTTTCAATTTATGAATTACAAAACGAAAACGCAGATCAAGAGGAATAATTAATTAACCATGTTCAAACATTTAATAAATGAAGTAAAGTTGAAAACGAAAACCAAGCTTTTCAACAATTCCATGTGGGGAGTAATATCGAATGTATTACAAAATGTATTGCTTACTTTTTTTTTCATCATTATAGCCAGAAATTATTCAACAAAGGATTTTGGAAATTATACACTTTCAAATACACTCTATTCATTCTTATTGGGATTTTCTTCTTTAGGTATGGGACAATGGTTTGTTAGAGAGTACATGCATACAGATGATAAAACCAGATTAATTGAAAAATTCTTTAAACTTCAATTACTGGTTGGCATCGTTTTTTATTTTTTAAACATAACGTTTTCTTTCTCATTATACAATGATATCGAAATTAGAAAATTGTCATTGATTATTGGAATTAACTTGATTTTCGACAATTTGATTTATGTGATCAAATCAATCAATCTGGCAACTTTAGAGCAGAAAAAAACTTTCATCATTTTAACAATTGAAACTTTCTTGAAATTTCTGCTCGCTTGTTTATTACTAATTTTTCCGATAAACATTGTCCTATTGTCTTTTATTTTGATTTTTTTCAGAATAGTTTCACTGAATTTATTTATCAAATTCGGTAGTTCCAACAAAACCAGTTTCTCTCAAATTATTTCATCAAAACTAAGCTGGCATGAATTCAGGACAATCATTTTCATGAACTGGACTTTTGTCGTCATCAGTAGTATATCAATCATTAACTGGCGTGTAGCCAATATCATTGTCTCCAAATATCTTGATTTGAAAGCTGTTGCCGATTACGAAATAACTATAAAATTATTAATGGTTTTTACCATCATACCTATCATTGTAACTTCTACAATATACCCGATGCTGATTACAGCATACAAAGAAAGTATTCAAAAGCTTACAGATTTGTATCATAAAACTTTCAAGTATCTGAGTTTATATGGCTTTTTTGTATTCACTTTCATTTGGTCTTTTTCAGATTATTTCATTCCAATGATGTTTGGAAAAAACTTTGCCGAAACATCAGGTTATGCCAAAGAAATGTTTCTGGTAATTTTAATCTTTCCTACAATTTTTCTACAAGCCAATGTTATAGTTGCCATTAAACTAGAAAAATTGGATATGATTTGTAACATCATCACACTGCTCCTTAATGTTACATTATGTGTCTTGGGTTTATATTATTGGAAATCATTGACAGTGGTTAATTATGCTGTTTTTATTTCATTTTTAGTTTTTCATATTATTCAAGATGTAATATTAATAAAGAGGAGAATTACAAAAGCTAAAGACGTTTTCTTTTTCTATACAATTTCAATCATAGCATTTATTACCTATACCAAACTATCTTTTATTATTTCACATCAATATCTATTTATCATTTTTTGGCTATTAGCAGCCGTGGCAGCATTAGGGTATTATAATTGGCAAAAAAAATCTTTACAAAATTGAAATAAAAATGATGGCTGAAAAAGAGATGAAAATACTGATTTTAATACCGGGCCTACCTGTTGATCTTGAACAAATAAGAGGTGGTATACATTCTGCACTTATCAATTTACTGCATGGCTTTGCTTCTGTCAAGAATATTGACATCAGAGTTATTTCATTTAATAAAGATTTGCTTAAAACAAAAACTTTGAAATTTGCTGACAACATCAGTATATATTATGAGCATGAAGGAATCTTCCCCTTTCATTCTTTAAATTATTTTTTCTTCGGTTCCGGAAAATTAAAATACCATGTAAAAGATTTTTCTCCTGACGTTATACATTTTCAAGTAGGTAACACATTTTTGTTTATAAAATTATTTGTCAAAATAAACTGCCCAGTAGTACTTACCATACATGGCATGTCAAATGAAGAAGCAAAACGGAAAACCAAACTTTCTGATAAAATAACTTGGAGATTTAACAGTCTGATGAATTCCTTTTTAATTCCGGAACATATCATTCATTTATCTTCATTTTCTAAATCAAAAACCAAAAATTTTAATTTCAAAAATGAAGTTATTATTCATAATGCTGTGCCATTAAAATATTTTCAAATTCCATTAAAAAAGAAAACCGACAATACATTATTATATATTGGAGTTATAGACAACAATAAGAATCTTTTATTCCTATTGAATATTTTAAAAAAAATGAACGACTTACATATCTTTTACAGGTTGGAAGTTTTAGGTGGCTATAGCAACAGTATTATCCAATCTCAAATTGAACATTTTATTGATACCAATAACTTGTCTTCGAATATCCAATTTCACGGATGGGTTTTACAGGAAAAAGTCATAGAATTAATATCAAAAAGTGACATACTCGTAGTTTCTTCAAAACATGAATCATTGCCAATGGCAATAGCAGAATCCATGGCATCGGGAAAAGTAGTTATCGCCTCTGATGTTGGCGGCATTCCTGAGATGATTACAAATGAAACAGATGGATTTTTATTCAATCTTTCAAAAGAATCACAAATTATAGAACCTTTGAAAAAATTACACAACAACTTCAATCTGATAGCATCAATTGCTGAGAATGCAAAAAAATCAGCATCAGATAAATTTGATTGTGAAAAAGTAGCTGAAAGAACGATTTCCTTTTACAAAAAAATAAACTAATCGCATCCATCAACAAACATGATACAATTCAAAAAGAAATTTTATTTTTTTAAACTTACAGATACCTGGTTTCAGTTTGAACCAACTTATAAAAATATTTTTGGCTTAAGATCATATAGTTACATCCAAAAAGATGAGAAACTTAAAAATACTTTTTGTAAAAAAACATATTCGCATACCATAGAGCTATCTCTTGAAAATGAAGAAGATGCCATCATTTCGAATTTCAGAAAAAAAACGGCACAGGACATCAGAAAAGCAAAAGAATTAGGAATCATTTGCGTTTTCAATAAGGACATCAACACTTTCATTAATTTTTACAATGATTTTGCCAGACAAAAAAATATATATCCGGTAAACAAAAAAAACTTCGAAACATTTACTGAAAACTATGTAACCTGCTTTGCATTCCTTGGTGATGAAATATTGGCTGCACATCTCCAATTGTTTGATACAAAAATATCAATTGCGAGAGGTTTTCTTGGCGGTAACAGACGCTTCGATCCTGTATTTGACTCTAGGACAATTGGCATGGCTAATAAACTATTAAAATGCGAGGAGCTTTTTTATTTTAAACAATTGGGAATAAAAAAATACGATTTTGGAGGCTATGCAGAAAATACAAATGATAAAGGTTTACAAGGTATCAATGAATATAAATTATCTTTTGGTGGCCATGTGGTTAAAAATATTAATTACCAGTCTTACTTGTACTTTGCATTAAGAAAAATAACAGAATTTCTTGACAGAAGGTACAAATAGTCCGTTTTGCTTTTTATATACCTACCTTGTTCTACAATCACTCTTGTAAATTATTTAATTTCCGTCATACGCAATAATAATATTTAGCATACGTTATATTCTGTGTAATAGCTTTATGCTTATCAATATTACTTAAATTACAATCTAATAAGTTTTTCGATTTTTTGAGTTTGACATAGAATGAATTAATTAGATGATAATACCATATTGAAAAATTAAATTATAGGACACGGCAATTAAAAAATCTAGGGCAAACTGAAAGTTACATTAATGAACGATTTGTTTAAATATTACTTTAAAAACAACTTTTTAACCCAAAAAAAGTATAGAGAAATTGATCATCTTTACCACTTATCGGATGAAAAGTTATTTGAGTTATATAATAACAAATTTATTCGAATCTTTAATAAAGCCATTAACAAATCAACGTTTTACCAAAAATTGTATAGCGAATATGGTATTGGTGCACATTCCATAAAAGATATAAATGACATTGTAAAGCTACCAGTACTTGAAAAGTCGACTATAAAAGAACATGTAGACGATATTTATATCGGTTTTGATTTCATGAAAGTAAAGGGATTCACCAGTGGCACAACCGGCACTCCCCTGACTGTTTACCGAACAGCCACTGACATTGCCATTGAACAGGCCTATATCAAACATTATAGAGAGATGCACGGATTCAACAATGGACAACCACTCTTGTCTATCAGAGGCGTTTTAGGAAAAAATACAACACATCATCATTTTAAAAAAGCCAACATACTTTATATTTCAAGTCCAAACATTAACGAAAATACAATTGATATGTATTACGAACTGGTTACCCAGTTTGGTCCTGTAGCCATTGAAGCATATCCAAGTTATTTGCATAAGTTTTGTATTGAACTGGAAAAAAAAGGGCTCCAACTACACGTAAAAAATTGCTTCACATCTTCTGAAACGTTGATGGAATTTCAACGAAATAAAATTGAGCAGATTTTAGATACTGACCTACACGACTGGTATGGAAATACAGAAAGAACAATTCTGTTGGCTCAAAATAAAACAAAAGAATACTATCCACTACCACTTTATTCAATCAATGAGTTCAATGAAAACAACGTGATTACTACTTCACTTATAAATGAACAATTCCCTTTAATCAGGTATAAAGTAGAAGATAATATCAGTACAAAAAATAATAATTTCAAGGAAAACATATTGCACCCAAAAATTGAAAAAATCAATGGTAGGTCAGGCGATTTACTTACCTTAAAAGATGGAAGTGTAGTGGGTTGTATCGATAATGCATTTAAAGGAATCAACAATCTTGAATGGGCTCAGATATATCAATTTGATGACCATCAACCTATTGAAGTAAAAATTGTAGTCAACACCCATTTTAATAAAACTGATGAAGAAAAGTTAAGAAGCCATTTTATCAGAATGATAGGCGTTGAAACGGATTTATTTTTTACATATGCCAAAAAAGAAGATCTGGTATTTTCAAAAAATGGCAAATACCAATTGATAATAAAAAAAAGGCCAGCTTAAAAATGGCTTCATTATACCTCTGAGTGAACAAGAAAAAAAACATATTAAT
>CANHLV010000013.1 GCA_947461495.1 Chitinophagaceae bacterium | reverse complement strand
GTTTTTGTCAGGATGCAATAAAGTTTTTTAATCTTTCGAAATCTCTATTATTATTTGTAAAAAACATGTTGTTCATCAAAAGCGTGATGGTTTTCGCAAACAAATAAATAGTGGCTTTGGGGGTTTGGGTTTTTTTCATAAAATTGGATTTAAAGGTTATATTGATTTAAAAACGTACTATTAGATCTGTTAATTAATGAGTCAAAATTGTTGATTTCCCTTTTCTTTTATTTCTTTCTGATTTTTTATAGTATTTAACAGGATGAGCATCAGGAATCTGCAATAGCTTATTAAAAAAACTTACGATTGCAAAAGCCAAAGGGTTGGTATATCCTTTATTTTCTGACTTCATGATTTCGGGTTTTTATTAGAGGTTTGAATATATTGAACGATTAGTTTATCGTAATATTGTCTATAATTTGTGAACATTTTCATAATAGACTCTTAATCAATTCAAAAAATTTTTTTCTGATTTTTTAAAATAGAAATAAAAAAGTAATAATAATGATGAAACTGTTGAATATTTTTTTACTAGTTCTGGCTTTTTATATGGGAAAAGCACAAGAAACACCGGTTTATTTTAAAGGTGCAACAATTTATCCTGTATCAGGAGAATCTATTAAAAATGGTGTTTTTGCTGTACAAAAAGGTAAAATTATTCTAGTAGACAAAGAGGGCACAATTATTCCTGAAAATGCAGTAGTTGTTGATATTACAGGAAAAGTTATTATGCCAGGTTTGGTAGACACCCATTCTCACTTGGGTGGGCCGGATGGGGGCGACAATTCTAGTCCTTTGAACCCTGAAACCCGGGCAATGGATGCCGTAAATCCAAACAGCGATGGTTTTAAAAAAGCATTAGCCGGTGGCATTACGACTATAAATGTTATGCCGGGTTCGGGCCATTTAATGGGCGGTCAGACCGTTTATTTAAAAATGAGAGAAGGCAAGAAAATTGAAGATTTGATGTTGGTAAATGAGAAGGGAGTAACAGGCGGAATGAAAATGGCAAATGGAACCAACCCGATGAGAGGAAATGCCGGATTTCCTGGAACCCGTGCTAAAAGTGCGTCTTTGGCCAGGGAGCTGTTTTTAAAAGCACAGGAATATAAAAATAAAATAGACAAAGCCGGAAAAGATAGCTCGAAGTTGCCAGAAAGAGATCTAAGAATGGAACCATTGGTGGAAATTTTAAATGGTAAAAGGGTTGTTCATTTTCATTCGCACAAATCAAACGATATTTTAACGGCGATTAGATTGTCAAAAGAATTTGGATTCAGAATTGTATTGCATCATTTATCAGAGGGCTGGATGGTTGCAGATGAAATTGCTAAAGCAGGAATACCTTGTTCGATAATCAACATTGAAGTACCCGGAGGTAAAATGGAAGCTACTAATTTGACTTTACAAACAGGAGCTGCATTGGAGAAAGCGGGCGCAATGGTTGCATTTCATACGGATGATGGCGTTACAGATTCTAGATTATTTTTGAGAACAGCCGCACTTTCAATCAGAGAGGGCATGAGCAGACAAAAAGCATTCGAGGGATTAACTATCAATGGCGCTAAAATTCTTGATTTATCAAATAGCATCGGCTCGCTAGAGAAAGGAAAAGACGCCGACTTCATCATTCTTAGCGGAGACCCTTTCAGCGTTTATACCCATGTGGAACAAACTTGGGTGGAAGGAAAGAAAAGATACGACATCAACAACTCTTCGGATAAAGCATATTTTACCGGAGGTTATGGTGTGTATTCTGCTGAGAGAAGCGAATTTCATCACCATGATGGAGAAGAGGAAGATGGTGTTGGGAATTAGGGATTTGGATCGATTGAGGAATGTGGAATTGGGTTTTTGGGAATTTGTAAAAAAGTTATCATGTTATCATTAATTGCAAAAGGCACTAATTATCTGCTTGGAAAAATTTTACACAAGAAAGGTGTTTTTATAACGGCTTCACTTGATTTTCTAAAGAGGAAAAGAACCATTGATAAAAACTATTTCGATTACATTCGGTTGTCTGCCATAGAGCTAGTGAGTCATGAAATTTCTAGAAAAAACTTGAAAGGCAATGTGGCAGAATTGGGAGTATATAAAGGCAAATTTGCGAGATACATCAATGGCTATTTTCCGGAACGAAAACTTTATTTGTTTGATACATTCAAAGGCTTTGATGACAGAGATATCAGGAAAGAAAAAGATGAAAAATTTTCTGCAGGAAATCAAGATTTTTCAGACACTTCTGTTCAGTCGGTATTAAGCAGGATGCCTCATCCCCAAAATTGTATTCCTGTAGTAGGATTTTTCCCTGAATCTGCAAAAGATATAAACGATGAATTTGTGTTTGTGAGTTTGGATGCAGATTTGTATGATCCTATTTATGCGGGTTTGTGTCATTTTTATCCGAAGTTGGTGTGTGGCGGATATATTTTCATTCATGATTTTAATAATGATTTATATAAAGGAGCCAGAAAAGCAGTAGAACAATTTTGTGAAGAACAAAAAATCAATTTCTTTCCGCTGCCTGATTCTGGAGGCTCTGCTGTTATTTGTAAATAAAAAATATTCCTGTTTATGAAAAAGATATTGTTGGGTTCATTGCTAATACTTCCTGTAATGCTTTGGGCACAAGTTGCCATAAAAGCTGAAATGATATATCCTGTTTCGTCTACACCTATTCGTGATGGTGTTATCTTGATTAAAGATGGAAAAATAAAATCTATTGGCACTGCTGCTTCAATTTCCATTCCTGCTGATTATAAAATTTATGCTGCTAAATCTGTAACACCCGGATTGATAGACGCCAGGACGGTGATTGGCATGTCTGGAGTTTTGAATATTGCTGCAGACCAAGACCAACTTGAAAAATCAAGTCCGATACAGCCTGAGCTTCGTGCCATTGATGCCTACAATCCTGAGGAAAGGTTAGTGAAAACGGCAAGAGAGCTGGGTATAACGACTATGCATACGGGTCATGGTATTGGCGCTTTGGTAAGTGGCCAAACTATTATTGTAAAGACAAAAAAAGGCACTACCGACCAAGTGACACTTAATCCTTTTTGCATGCTTGCCATGACAATTGGTCCTGATGTAAGTGGACATTTTTCATCACCAGGAACAAAGGCTAAACAGATGTCGATGATAAGAACAGAGTTGTTGAAAGCAAAAGATTATCTCAAAAAAATGTCCGATAAAGACAGCACCAAAAGACCGAATTATGACTTGAAGATGGATGCATTGTCAAAAATGCTGAAAGGAGAAATTAAAGCAATGATAACTGCCAATCGTTCGGTGGACATCATGAATGCGATTAGGCTTTCAAAAGAATTTAATTTCAAACTGGTAATTGATGGTGCTGCAGAGGCATATTTATTGATTAATGAAATTAAGGAAGCGAAAGCGGAAATTGTATTACATCCCACAATGGCAAGAAATGAAGACGAAATGATAAACATGAATAGAGAGTCAGCAATGATACTTACTAAAGCGGGTATTCCTGTTTCGATTGAAAGTGGTTATGAGTCTTATGTTCCCAAGACTAGAATTATCTTGTATGAAGCATCTGTTGCAGTTTCTTATGGTATGCCATTTGAAGAAGCATTGAAATCTATAACATTAAATCCTTCGAAATTATTAGGTATTGATAAACGAGTTGGAAGCTTGGAGATTGGTAAAGACGCAGATATTGTGTTGTATGATGGGGATCCTTTTGAATACACGACTAAAGTGTGTAAGGTTTTTATAGAAGGCGAACTGGTTTCAAGTGTATGTGAGTAAATGTAAATCCGCTTTTAAAAAAATTGAACTGCTGTTTTAGTCATTTTTTCTTTCAATATTTGACTTATTGTTATTTGCAACAAATAAAGAAGAGATATAAGCAGTGAAGGTTCCAAATAATCCCACTCCTGCTGTCATCAGAACAGCTGCTAAAATCCTTCCTTCTTCAGTAACAGGATATCGGTCTCCGTATCCAACTGTGGTAATGGTAACATAAGACCACCACAATGCGTCACTTGCAGTTTTAATATTGCTTTTAGGATCATGTTCTACTTGTAGAATAGCAATGGATGAAAAAATAATCAATAGGATTGCAATAATCAAAACGGACGTAAGTGTTCCCTGCACTTTATTGGCAAAAATATGATTTACAAGATGCTTGGTTGATTTAAACGCTCTTATTACTCTTATCAATCTTATCAATCTAAAAACTCTTCCTACTCGTAAAAATCCCACCAACGGAATACTGGAAAGTAAATCAATCCATCCCCATTGCATGTATTTTAATTTATTTTCTGCTTTATAAAAATGGTAACAAAATTCAATAAAGAAAATGAAACAAATAGTATGATCTATATATATTAACAGCTCTTCTGTTTCATAGGGAAGTTTAAACATGGTATCAAAAACCAAAGCGCCCAAAACATAAATGGAAAGTACAAATACCATTATATTTAAAACGCCTAATTTTTGTTCTGAATTATTTTCTGCAGACATGTGCCGATATTTTTTATAAATGATTAATCTTTTCAAAATTAGTGGAAACTATTGTTGGATGTCCCATTTCTTATAAAATAAGCAGTTATAAAAAGGCTTTGTAAAATAAGAGTAATTGAAACACAAACATTATTAATTTGTAAACGTGCTGTCATTTTAAACCAAGCGGTTTAAATTTCTCATCATAAAATCGTTATATTATCCCAACTTTCCCTTTGTCGTTTCAGCAATAATTGAGAAATTCGCCCATGCAATTTTCAAGAAAAGAACTTAGTAACGAAGAACTGATTGATTTATATAGATCAATTTTGTTTCCAAGAATGATAGAAGAGAAGATGTTGGTGCTTTTGCGTCAAGGAAAAATATCCAAATGGTTCAGTGGCATTGGTCAGGAAGCTATTGCCGTTGGTGTTACAAAGGCATTGGATCAAGATGAATGGGTTATGCCTTTGCACAGGAATCTTGGTGTGTTTACCTCAAGAGAAATGCCGTTAAGTAAATTGTTCAAACAATGGCAAGGCAACAAAGACGGCTATAGCAATGGCAGAGAAAGAAGTTTTCATTTTGGTAGTGCAGCTAATCATGTTTGTGGTATGATTTCGCACTTGGGTCCACAAATGGCAATTGCTGATGGTGTAGCGCTTGCACATAAATTAAAAAAAGAGCAAAAAGTTTCAGTTGCGTTTACGGGTGACGGTGGTACCAGCGAAGGTGATTTTCACGAAGCGCTGAATGTGGCTGCAGTATGGGATTTACCCGTTATTTTTATCATAGAAAACAATGGCTACGGGTTAAGTACACCAACTAATGAACAATACCGATGTAAAAATTTAGTAGACAAGGCAATTGGTTATGGTATCGAAGGAATCCAAATTGACGGTAATAATATTCTGGAAGTTTATGAAACGATTAAGGGTGTACGTGAGTATTGCATTAAAAATCAAAAACCCTATCTGATTGAATGCATGACCTTTCGTATGCGTGGACACGAAGAAGCCAGTGGTGTAAAATATGTACCTAAGTATTTATTTGAAGAATGGGAGAAAAAAGATCCCATAAAAAATTACGAAGACTGGCTGAAGAAAGAAAATATTTTATCAGAAGGTGAATTGACTGAAATAAGGCTGACCATCAAAAATCATATTGAAGAAGAATTGAAGCTTGGCTTTGAATCAGCTCCTTTGGTTCCTGATACAACTGAAGAAGTTAATGATGTCTATGCACCAAGAGTCAACGCTCCTGAAAAATTAATTGACAACAGCATTGCAGATGAATTTTTTTACAACAACAATCAATCCGAAAAAAAATTCATCAACGCCATAAGCGATGCGCTAGAACAATCATTAACACGCTTTGATAATTTTGTGTTGATGGGACAAGACATTGCAGAATATGGTGGCGCGTTCAAAGTAACTGAAGGTTTTACAGAAAAATTCGGTAAAGACAGAATTCGAAACACTCCTATCTGTGAGAGTGCCATTGTTGGCGCTTCATTGGGTTTAAGTTTATCTGGAATGAAATCAATGATGGAAATGCAGTTTGCCGATTTTGCAACCGTTGGATTTAATCAGATTGTAAATAATCTTGCAAAAATTCATTATCGCTGGGGACAAAATGCAGATGTGGTGGTAAGAATGCCTACCGGTGGCGGCGTTGGAGCTGGACCGTTTCATAGTCAGAGTAATGAGGCCTGGTTTGTACACACACCCGGATTAAAAGTTGTGTATCCCTCCTCTCCAATTGATGCTAAAGGTTTATTAATTGCTGCTATTAACGACCCCAATCCGGTGTTATTTTTCGAGCACAAAGGATTGTACAGAAGCGTTACAGGGATGGTCCCTGATGATTATTATGAAATAGAAATTGGCAAAGCAAAACACGTAAAACTAGGAGTAGATATTTCTATCATTACTTATGGAGCCGGAGTTCATTGGGCAATGGATTATCAAAAAACAAATCCTTCTGTTTCGTTGGATATACTTGATTTAAGAACTTTGCTTCCTTTAGATTATGAAGCCATAAAGGCTTCGGTTAAGCGTACGGGTAAGGTTTTGATTTTGCATGAAGATTCTTTGATGGGCGGAATCGGAGGAGAAATTTCTGCATGGATAACAGAAAATTGTTTTCAACATCTTGATGCACCGATATTACGTTGTGCAAGCTTAGATACTCCTATTCCATTCAATATTGATTTGGAGAAAAATTTTATGGCGAATGCGAGACTGGGTGAGAGTGTGGAGCGCCTGATGCAGTATTAGTTTCAAAGGTTCAAAAGGTTGAATAAGTTCAAAAGGTTATTGATTACTAATCAACATTTTAAACATTTTGAACCTCTGGAACTTATTGAACCTCTTTCGGAACAAACTTCATCGAAATCGAATTCACACAATGCCTGGTATTTTTTTTTGTGAATTGTTCTCCCACAAAAACATGCCCTAAATGTCCATCACATTTGGCACAAACAATTTCAGTTCTTCTGCCATCGGCATCGGGTATGCGCTTTACAGCTCCGGGTATTTCATCATCAAAACTTGGCCAGCCGCAATGAGAATCGAATTTGTCTTTAGAATCGTATAAAGGTGAATTGCAACGTCTGCAAATATACGTTCCCGTTACTTTGTTGTTGGTGTATTCACCAGTGTAAGGCATCTCTGTTCCTTTTCTGAGAATTACATATTCTTCCTCGGGTGTTAATTTGTTGTATTCCATTTTTGAATTGTTGATTAAATAAATTTTTCTAAATTGATTGGCTGCATTGATAACAAATTGATTGAATCTCAGTTCATCACAATTACTAGCAAATTCATAAGTTGGTCGATACCATACCAAAAATGTATCTAAATCAGGAGACACTAAATTTGTAATTCGTTTTACAAAAACCTTATTGAATCGATAGTTTACATAGTTTTCTTTTTCTTCATTCTCTAGTCTTTCATGAAAAGACTTTAATCTTTTGTTCCTTCTAAATCGAAACATATTGATTAAGGCATCAAGGTCTGCTCCTGCCATGCCATCTGGTGAAACAGATGTTTCCAATCCCGGTTTAGTATAATTAAATATATCTGCATAAGCTATTCTGTTTTCTATCGAATCAAGCTTATAAGATTTAGAAAAAACGGTGACTTCTTTGAGGACACCATATTTACTTTTAATGTTGAGATGAATGGATATATCAAATTTTCGTATGTCTGCGATTTGTGAAACTGGAAAATAGAGCGTTGGTTTGTTATTGTAAATAAATACAATTGAATCCCTATCGCTTACAAGAATACTATAGCGACCCATGCTATCCGTTACAGTGAAAATTCCTGAAGAGCTTACTACCCTAACGTTTTCAACATAATTTATTTTAGATAAATCAAAAACGGTTCCACTAACGGTGAACTGTGCCCGCAAAACTATGGGAGAAATTAAAAGTATAAGCAACAGTGCTTTCAACAGCAGTTAATTAGTTGGCAATATTAGAACAGAATAAAAACAAGTTATTGAATTGAAATAGTTTTTAACGTTGATTTTGCTTTTGAATGACATTTGCTATGACCTGCGGAAAATGTTTATATTCTAAAATATGAATTTTTTTTGCCAGAGATTCGATTGTTTCTCCGTTTTCAATTTCACATTTTTCTTGAAAAATTATTTTTCCATGGTCATAAACTTCATCAACAAAATGAATGGTAATGCCTGATTCTTTCTCCTTATTTTCAATAACAGCCCGATGTACATTTGCTCCGTACATCCCTTTGCCTCCATATTTTGGTAATAAAGCCGGATGGATATTGATGATTTTATCAGGATATTGACTTATTAAAGAAGCTGGAATTTTTTTAAGGTATCCTGCCAGAACAATAAAATCAATCTCATTTTTAGACAGATGTTTAATGCAAGATGCATAATTCAATCTGTCTTCTTTGGATAAAACCATAACCGGAATATTGTTTTTTTCGGCAACATCTAAAACCCCTGCTGCGGCGTTGTCCGAAACAATAAGAGCTACATCGGCTTTCTGATTTAATTTAAAATAAGATATGATATTATCTGCATTTGATCCTTTGCCGCTTGCGAAGATTGCAATTTTGGTCTGTTTTTTTGTGATTTTGGCATTTTTTGAGTTGTTTTCTGAAGCTTTACCACTCATTTTGGACCAAATTCTAAAAAGGTAATTTTTAAAAAACTTGAATTGTCCCAATGGAAAACTGATTAAAATGACGCAAATTGGCCATAAAATTGTTACAAGTAGAATATAAATAATCCACCAAATTGAGTTTTTTTCTAAGGAAGAAAGCTTCAAAATAAGTCCGGCAACTCTTGCACAAGCAGATCCTCCTAATGCAAAAGTGGTTATGATTAAAACCATATTTATCCCATTAACCCCCCACTTTTGTTGTAACTTTTTAAACATGTTGCAAAATTGCGTAAAACTATTCTATAAAAAACGAATAATAGAAGAATAAAGTAAAACTTCTGTTTGTTTACATTTTTATGACAAAAGGAAATGTACAATTTTACAATGTGTTGAAATACATCGTAAAAAACTAAAAAATTTTTTTGAAAATGTTGATATAATGTCAACAACGTACCTTACTTTTGTGGCCGAAAAAGGATTTTTTCCACATTAGACCCGATAACTGTATGAGTCGCTATCGAATAACAATCAACAAAGCACTTCTTGCTAGTCTTCTTTTAGTAATCATTTTCTCTTTTAATAATTCTGTTTTTGCAGCCGACGGCGAAGCCTTGTTTAAGGCAAACTGTTCGAACTGTCATAAGCCGGATGCAGACTATACCGGTCCTGCTTTAAAAGGATGGAGCACAAGAGTGCCAGATGCAGGTTGGATTTATAAGTGGGTAGCTAATCCTGCACAAATGATTGCGACTGATGCATATGCGAAGTCGTTATTTGAAAAATGGAAGCCAACTGTAATGACAGCGTTCTCAAATTTGAAAAAAGATGAGATTGACGCTATAATGAAATATGTAGATGATTATACTCCTCCAGCACCCACTGCCGGCGCTCCAGGGGCAACAGGTGGAGAAGGCGAGTCAGACAATACTATGTTATATGGTATTCTAACATTGGTATTGGCTCTAGTGGCATTGATTTTATTACAAGTTAACAGCAATCTTAGAAAATTATCTGATGAGAAAGAAGGCGTTCATCGTGGAGAACCTGTTCCTTTTTATCGCAACAAAACTTATTTAATGGCGGGTATTCTTGTAATGTTTGCCGTTGGTGGATATTATACAATCACCGGTGCTATTGGTTTGGGTAGAATGAAAAACTATCAACCAGTACAACCGATTTACTATTCTCACAAAGTTCACGCCGGTGTAAATCAAATCAGTTGTTTGTATTGCCATGGAAGTGCACAAGACAGCAAGCATGCGGGTATCCCTTCGGTTAACGTTTGTATGAATTGTCACATGGCGATTAAAGAATACAAGGGAGATCCAATTGTAAGAGAAGATGGTAAGTCAGTAAACGGAACAGAGGAAATTCAAAAGTTGTATCAATATGCAGGATGGAATCCTGACACAAAACAATATAATGCAGATAAAAATGGAGATGGCATTCCTGATGGCGCTAAGCCAATCGAGTGGGTAAAAATTCACAATCTGCCTGATCACGTTTATTTCAATCATAGCCAGCACGTAAAAGTGGGCAAACAACAGTGTCAAACTTGTCATGGTAATATTCAGGAAATGCCTGAAGTATATCAATTCGCTGAATTGAGTATGGGATGGTGTGTAAATTGCCACCGCGAATCAAAAGTTGATTTCTACAATAAAGAAACTAAAGAAGGAAACAAGTTTTACAGTATTTACGAGAAATTCCATAAAGACATTAAGGAACATAAATTAGACAGCGTTACCGTAGAAAAAATCGGCGGTACTGAATGTCAGAAATGTCACTATTAATATACAAGAGCATATTTGCTAAATATCGAATTAACAAACTATGAGTAATAAGAAGTATTGGCAGAATTTCGGAGAAATGAATCAGTCAGAAGCCTTTAATAAGTCTTCTGAAAATGAATTCAACGAACAATTATTACCAATCGAAGAGATTTCAAATGAAGGTCTTTTGGATGGCAAAACGCCACGCAGAGACTTTTTGAAATATCTTGGATTCAGCACTGCAGCTGCTGCTATTGCGGCAAGCTGTGAAATGCCTGTAAGAAAGGCTGTGCCTTATTTACAAAAACCGGATAATGTAATTCCTGGCGTTGCCAATTATTATGCATCAACTTATGTAAATGGTGGAGATGCTATAAGTGTTGTAGTTAAACAAAGAGATGGTCGTCCAATTAAAATAGAAGGAAACGAATTGTCATCTATAACCAAAGGCGGAACTAGTGCACAGGCACAGGCTTCTGTTTTGGATTTATATGATACCACTCGTTTGCGTCATCCATTACAAAGAGATGGAAAAGATTTCAAAGAGGTAACTACTTTTGATGCATTTGATGCGATGATTGCTTCAGCAATGGGTACTATTGGAAACAAACCTGTTGTGCTGTTAACTTCAACAATCTCCTCTCCTTCTACATTACAAATCATCAACAACTTTTTAGCTAAATATCCAGGCAGTCGTCACGTTCAATACGATGAAGTGAGCTACAGCGGTATGTTATTGGCTAATGAAGCTTGTTATGGAAAACGCGCAATTCCTTCTTATCAATTTGATAAAGCTCAAACAATAGTTAGTCTTAGCGCTGATTTCCTAGGTACTTGGTTAAGTCCTGTTGAATTCAGCAAACAATATGCTTCTAACAGAAAAGTAACCGGAGAAGCACCTAAGCTTAGCCGCCATTTTCATTTTGAAAGTATGTTAAGTCTTACAGGAAGTAATGCTGACGACAGATATACTCACAAACCTTCAGAAACAGGAGCAATAGCAATGGCTTTATTAGCAAAATTAGGCGGCGCTGTTGCGGCTCCTTCAATTGCTGATGCTAAAGTAAAAGCGGGAATTGATAAAGCTGCTGCGGCATTAATGAACTCGAAGGGCTCATCATTGGTGGTTTGCGGAAGTAACGACATGAATATACAGGTAGTAGTAAATGCTATCAACGAAATAATCGGAGCCAACGGTACAACTGTAAATTGGGCTTCAACCAACAACACACGTAAAGGTATAGACGCAGACATGAATACGTTGGCTGCAGATATCAATTCGGGAGCAGTTGGCGCCTTATTGGTTTATGGTTGCAATCCTGTTTACTCACATGCTGATGGAAAGAAATTAGGTGAAGCCATTGCTAAATTACCGGTAAGTATTTCTTTCAACGGAACATTAGATGAAACAACTGAAAACTGTAAATATGTAATTCCTTCTCACCATTGGTTGGAAAGCTGGGGTGATGCGGAACCAAAGGCAGGTCATTTCAGTTTCATGCAGCCTTTGATCAATCCATTGTTCAAAACAAGAGCATTCCAAACTTCATTGATGAAGTGGACAGGTTCTCAAACAGTTAATATTCCAACATTTGATTCAACAGGAAAAGCTTTAGGCGTTACACCTTCTAGAATAGCTGCTGCTGATTACGAAAATTATATTAAAGACTTCTGGTCTGGCAAAGCAGATTTTGAAAAAGCATTACAAGATGGGGTTATTGAAGTGGAAACGGCTCCAACTGCTGCTACATTTAATGCTGCTGCATTGACTGCTGCTTCAGGAAAAGCTGCTGCTGCAAAATCAGGCGCAACCGAAGTTGTATTGTATCAAAAAGTATCAATGGGAACCGGTAGCCAGGCAAACAATCCTTGGTTACAGGAATTGCCTGATCCTATATCAAAAGTAACTTGGGACAATTACGCAATGGTTAGTCCTGAAATGGCGAAATCATTGGTTGGATTGGATATCATGAACAACCAGCGTCAAGCTGATTCTTATGAAGTAACACCGGAAAAACCAGTAATCAAAGTAACCGTAAATGGCAAATCTTTGGAATTGCCTGTGTTGATTTTACCGGGTTTAAATGATAATACTATTGCAGTAGCATTAGGTTATGGAAGAGCAAGTGCGGACGAGAAAAACTCTCTTGAAAGAGTTGGACGTTCTGCCACAGGTGCTGGTAAGAATGCATACGCGTTCGTAGGATTTGACGGCGCTACTTATTCATATAATGGAGTAGCTACAGCAGAAAAAACAGCTACTACTTATCCTTTAGCACAAACTCAGGTTCATGGTTCTTCAGAAAGCAGACCTGTAATTTTCGAAACTAACTTAGCATCATACACGAAAAATCCGGAAGCATTATTGGAAGAGCCAAGAAATGAGAGAATGGCAGTAATGGCTGAAGGAAAAACCGATTTTGTAAAAGATGGTACCATTTATCCTGATTATGAAAAACCAGGTATCAAATGGGGAATGAGCATCGATTTGAATACTTGTACTGGTTGTAGCGCATGCGTTGTGGCTTGTACTGCTGAAAACAACGTAAGTGTTGTGGGTAAGATCCAGGTTCAGAAAGCTCACGAAATGCATTGGTTGAGAATCGATCGCTATTTCACAGGGGATGTAAAAAATCCGGATGTGGTATTCCAACCTATGATGTGTCAGCATTGTGATAACGCACCTTGCGAAAACGTTTGTCCGGTTGCTGCAACTAACCATAGCAGTGAGGGCTTAAATCAAATGACTTATAACCGTTGTATCGGTACAAGATATTGCGCGAATAACTGTCCTTTCAAAGTTCGTCGTTTCAACTGGTTGGATTTCACTGGTGCAGATAGCTTTAAAGACAATCAGCAGCCATTACGTGGTACAGAATTAAACGAAGTGGTATTCCAAATGAACGATGACTTAACAAGAATGGTGTTGAATCCAGATGTTACTGTTCGTTCAAGAGGTGTTATTGAAAAATGTTCATTCTGCGTTCAGCGTTTGCAAGACAGCAAATTGGAAGCGAAAAAACAACAAGATCCTGCTTTGGTTCGTAATGTTAAGACCGCTTGTATGCAAGCTTGTCCTACAAACGCCATCAGCTTCGGTAACGTGAACGACAAAGAAAGTGAGGTTTCAAAAGCAAGAGCAGATAAGAATCGTAATTTCTATGTGTTGGAACAATTACACGTATTGCCTAATGTAAGTTACTTGGCTAAAGTAAGAAATACCGACAGACATGTGGGTATCGCTGAAGAAAGCCATGAAGCAGCACACAGCTAATATCTGAATAAAATAAAAAAGACTAACAGCTAATTATAATAGCCAAAAGCGAAAAAAGAATATGTCATTACTCAAATACGAATCACAACAAAGGGAACCGCTGGTAGATGGTAATAAAACGTATCATCAGGTAACGGAAGATATCATCAGCCCCATTGAGATGAAACCAAGCAAACTTTGGTACATCGGATTTTACATCAGCGTGGGATTGCTGCTTTTCGGTGCATATAGCGTTTACAGAGAGGTTACTTATGGTATCGGTCAGTGGAACCTAAACAAAACCATCGGCTGGGGTTGGGATATCACCAACTTCGTATGGTGGGTAGGTATTGGTCACGCGGGTACTTTGATCTCAGCAATCTTGTTGTTATTCCGTCAAGGATGGAGAACTGGTGTAAACAGAGCTGCGGAAGCGATGACGATTTTCGCGGTAATGTGCGCAGGCCAGTTCCCGATTTGGCATATGGGTCGTGTATGGATGGCGTTTTTCGTATTGCCTTATCCAAACTCACGTGGTCCATTATGGGTTAACTTTAACTCTCCTCTTCTTTGGGACGTATTTGCGATTTCAACTTATTTCACTGTTTCGTTATTGTTCTGGTACTCAGGATTGTTGCCTGATTTGGCTACAGTAAGAGACAGAGCTAAAACTAAATTGCGTAAATTATTATATGGTGTGGCTTCTTTCGGTTGGACAGGAAGTACCAAACACTGGCAACGTCATGAATCTTTATCATTGGTTCTTGCCGGTTTGAGTACACCACTTGTATTGTCAGTACACACTATCGTATCTTTTGACTTCGCTACATCAGTGGTTCCGGGTTGGCATACAACCATCTTCCCTCCTTATTTCGTTGCCGGTGCGATCTTCAGTGGATTTGCTATGGTGCAAACCTTGTTGATTGTGGTAAGAAAAGTAATGGGATTACAGGATTATATTACTTTAGGTCACATCGAAGCGATGAACAAAGTAATTGTATTGACAGGTAGCATTGTAGGTTGTGCTTATTTAACAGAGTTGTTTATCGCTTGGTATGGTCAAAATCCATATGAGTGGTATGCATTCTCTCAAAACAGAGCCAACTTATTTAGCCCATATGGTTGGAGTTATTGGTTGATGATGTTCTGTAACGTGGTTTCTCCACAGTTATTCTGGAGTCGCAAATTAAGAAGAAACATCACGGTTACTTTCTTCATGAGTATCGTAGTAAATATTGGTATGTGGTACGAGCGTTTTGTAATCATCGTTACTTCTATTTATCGTGATTTCTTGCCTTCAAGCTGGAGTACTTATTATAGTCCTACAATTTGGGAAATTGGTTTCTACTTGGGTACGTTCGGATTGTTCTTTACTTGCTTCTTCTTGTTTGCAAAATACTTCCCGGTAATTGCGCTTGCAGAGATTAAGTCAATTTTGAAAACTTCAGGAGAAAACTATAAAGCAAAAATGACGGATATAGAGAAAGCGGATTCTGAGAAGTTTTATGTTGAAGAAGTGGAGCACGCTCATTAAGAAATAAATTAAAAAGTAAAAATTTAAAATTAAAAAGGTTCAGCTGCCAGCATTATGGTAAACTATTTTGACTTTTTAATTTTGACTTTTGAATTATAAAAAACAAAAATTATGGCTGGAGGAGTTAAAAAATTTGTTGTTGGCTCATTTGATGATGAAGCTGTATTGTTTCCGGCGGTGAAAAACGTTCGCAAGGCGGGATATAAAATCCACGACGTATACACTCCGTTTCCTGTTCATGGTTTAGATCATGCTTTGGGATTGAGAGAAACAAGCTTACATTCTGCAGGATTCATTTATGCCATCACAGGAACGACAACTGCATTAAGTTTCATGAGCTGGGTATTTACCAAAGACTGGCCTTTGAATATTGGTGGTAAACCACATTTTGCAATACCTGCTTGGATTCCCATTACATTTGAATTGACTGTATTGTTTTCAGCAGTAGGAATGGTGTTGACTTTTTGCTATTTGTGTCAGCTTTCTCCATTTGTGAAAAAACATCATTTCCACGAAAGGGCTACAGATGATTTGTTTGTTATGGTTATTGAATGCACAGAACAAACTAACGAAGCTGAGTTAAAGAGCTTCTTAGAAAAAT
>CANHLV010000012.1 GCA_947461495.1 Chitinophagaceae bacterium | reverse complement strand
TTCGTCCACAAACACTGGATGAACTCGTTGGCCAGGAACACCTGACCGGCAAGGGAAGTATACTTCGTACTGCGATTGAAAATAAAAAAATCCCCTCAATTATTTTATGGGGACCGCCAGGTGTTGGCAAAACGACCATAGCAGGAATCATCGCCAATACATTGGAAAAACCTTTCTATTCAATCAGTGCAATCGCCGCAGGTGTAAAAGAAATCAGAGAAGTAATTGAAGATGCCAAATCAAAAAACGGCGCCGTTTTGTTTATTGATGAAATTCACCGTTTCAACAAAGGCCAACAAGACGCTTTACTTGGTGCAGTAGAAAAAGGAATCATCACCTTAATTGGCGCTACAACTGAAAATCCTTCATTCGAAGTCAACAGCGCCTTACTCAGCAGATGTCAGGTGTATGTACTGAAAGCTTTGGATGAAAAGCAAATGCACCAACTGTTGGAAACAGCCATCCAAGATGATGATTACCTTTCAACAAAAAATATAATTCTAAAAGAGACGGCTTCTTTAATCAGAATCTCTGGAGGCGATGCTAGAAAATTATTGAATCTGCTGGAGCTTGTGGCTGATCATTTAGGAAATGATAATACCATTACCGATGAATTGGTGATGCAAATTGCTCAGCAAAAAATCGCTTTGTATGACAAAAAAGGTGAACAGCACTATGACATCATTTCTGCCTTTATAAAAAGCATGAGAGGCAGCGACCCTAACGGTGCCGTATACTGGCTGGCACGTATGATTGAAGGTGGCGAAGATGTGAAATTCATCGCCAGAAGAATGGTCATTTTTGCGAGTGAAGATATTGGCATTGCAAATCCCAATGCATTGCTATTAGCCAACACTACATTCCAAGCAGTTAATGTTATTGGCTATCCTGAGAGTCGAATCATTCTTTCTCAATGCGCCGTTTTTCTGGCCACTTCTGTAAAAAGCAACGCCTCATATATGGCTATTGAAGAAGCATTGGCAACAGTAAAACAAAAAGGCGATTTACCTGTTCCGCTACATCTCAGAAACTCACCTACAAAAATGATGAAGCAAATGGATTATGGAAAAGATTACAAATACGCCCATAATTACGAAAACAATTTTGTACTGCAGGATTTTCTACCAACCGAAATTTCAGGAAAACGATTTTATTCTCCTCAAAAAAATGCAAGAGAAGAAGAAATAAGAAAATTCCTGAAAGAAAGATGGAAAGAAATGTATGGCTATTAAAAAACAAAAACGATGTCAACTTTAAATTGGACTTATAAACATTTTATTGAACTATCAACGACTGAACTCTATGATATTCTTTGGTTAAGAAGCCGAGTTTTCGTTGTTGAACAAAATTGCATTTATCTCGATGTTGATTATAAGGATCAAAAAAGCTATCACCTCATGGGTATGATTGAAAATAAATTGGTGGCTTATGTAAGAATCTTACCTCCGGGATTGTCATTTGAAGAAGCCAGTATCGGCAGGGTGCTTACGAATCCAGATTATAGAGGTAATGGCTACGGAATCGAACTGATGAAACTTGCCATTGAAAAAACACTCGAACAATACCATGTAAAAGCCATTCGAATCGGAGCTCAATGTTATTTAAATAAGTTTTATCAAGACCTCGGCTTTGTAAATTTAGGAGAAGAATTTCTTGAAGACGGAATTCCTCATATTGAAATGTTGTTAATGGCAAAATAAAAATTCACCTGAAGCACAATAACAAATTAAGGTTTTCCGTTCTGCTAGTGTAACACCCATTTTATGAAAATAATTTACAGGCATTGGAATACACTTTTTAAGATTGTACTACTTATTACTTGTGTGCTTTTAATTTTGCTATTCAACAGAATAAATGATTAATAAAACTAAGCCAACTCGGCTTTGATATATTTAGATGTAAATCCTCCTTTAAAATCACTCATTTTTTCGGGAGTACCTTCAAATAAAACATTCCCACCTCCTTCACCACCTTCAGGACCTATATCAATGATATGATCAGCAACTTTAATCATGTCGAGATTGTGTTCGATAACTAGTACTGTATTTCCTCTGTCAACGAGTTTATTCAAAACATCAAGCAAATGACTGATATCCTGAAAGTGCAGACCAGTGGTAGGCTCATCAAGAATGTAAAAAGTTTTTCCTGTATCGCGCTTGGCTAATTCAGTTGCAAGCTTTACCCGTTGCGCCTCACCACCACTCAATGTAACAGCACTTTGTCCAAGTGTGATATAGCCCAATCCCACTTCTTGCAATACTTTTATTTTACGATAGATATAAGGAACAGCATTGAAAAATTCAACCGCATCATCAACAGTCATATTCAGCACATCACTGATTGATTTTCCTTTGTATCTAATTTCTAGTGTTTCTCTGTTGTATCTTTTACCATTGCATTTTTCACAATGCACCAATACATCTGGAAGAAAATTCATTTCAATCACACGCATGCCACCACCTTCGCAAACTTCACATCTACCACTCTTTACATTGAATGAAAATCTCCCTGCATTGTAGCCTCTGATTTTAGCTTCAGGCACAGCCGCAAATAAAGTTCTGATATCTGTAAAAAAACCACAGTAAGTAGCCGGATTGCTTCTTGGTGTTCGTCCAATTGGACTTTGGTCTATTTCAATAACCTTATCGATATGCTCCAAACCCTTTACAGACTTATACTCCAGCGGATTTGATTTTGAATGATAACAATATTGACTGAGAATCGGATATAATGTATCGTTGATTAAAGTTGATTTACCGCTACCGCTAACGCCTGTAACTAGCACTAATTTCCCCAATGGAAATGAAACAGAAACATTTTTTAGATTGTTCCCTTTTGCACCTTTCAGTTCGATAAACAAACCATTGCCTTTTCTTCTTGAATCGGGAACAGGAATTTTCTTTTTACCATTCAAATATTGAGCTGTGTCTGAGCCTGATTGCAACACTTCTTGAGGAGTACCCTGAGCGACAATCTTACCCCCATGCGTACCCGCTTTTGGACCAATATCTACAAGGTAATCAGCAGCAAGCATAATGTCTTTATCATGTTCTACGACCAACACACTATTTCCAATGTCTCTTAAATTTTGTAAGGCTGAGATCAAACGTTGATTATCGCGCTGGTGCAATCCAATACTCGGTTCGTCCAACACATATGTAATGCCCTGCAATTGAGAACCAATTTGTGTTGCCAATCGAATACGCTGGTACTCGCCGCCGCTCAAACTTCTAGAAGGACGATACAAAGTAAGATAGGTAAGTCCTACATCCAATAAAAATCCCAGTCGCTCACGAATTTCTTTCAATACATCTTTGGCAATACTATTCTGTTTGTCACTAAGTCTTTTTTCAATTTGCGCAAACCATTTTCCTAATTTATCTAAATCCATTTCACTGAGCTCGGCGATATTTTTTTCATCCACTTTAAACCACAAACTTTCTTTTTTCAATCTCGTGCCATTACAATTTTGACAGGCCGTCATCGACATGAATTGTTCTGCCCATTCCCGAACTGCTTCACTGGTACTGTTGGAAGTAAACCATCTTTTCACCATATTGATCACGCCTTCGTATTCACCCTCATAAATACCTCCTTCCGTTTCTTCCATAGACACCTCCATGATTTCAGTTTCATCCACTTCTTCTTTTCCATACAAAATCAAGTTCAATGCTTTTACAGGCAATTCTTTTATGGGTTTATCCAGATTGATTTTATTCTTTTTGGCCATTTGCTGAACCATTTTAAAAGAATGAGCATCCCTTTCTTCTCCTAACGGAATGATGCCTCCATCTTTAATAGTTTTTGTAGCATCAGGAATTACAGACTCCATGTTGATTTGATTCACCGTTCCCAGTCCTTTACAAATTGGGCAAGCTCCATAAGGTGAATTAAATGAAAAGGCATTAGGCGAAGGTTCTTCATAACTGATGCCTGTGTCGATGCACATTAATTGCTTACTGTACTGTGCAAGTTCATTATTGTCATTAATCAAAATAAACAATAAATCTTTTCCTATTTGCAAAGATTTCTGCACACTCTGACTCAACCTTAATTTCATGTCTTCGGTAACTTGTAACCTGTCGACCACCACTTCAATATCATGAATTTTATATCGGTCAACTTGCATCCTTGGCGCCAGATCCATCACTTCACCATCCACTCTCACTTTCAGAAAACCTTTCTTTCTGATGTCTTCAAACAATTCTCTATAATGCCCTTTTCTGCCTCTTACTAACGGTGCCAGTAAACTAATTTTTTTGTTGTTGTATTTCTTAAAAACAGATTGTACAATTTCTTCCTCACTGAACTTCACCATTTTCTTTCCAGTATTATAGCTGTAAGCCTCTCCTACTCTCGCATAAAACAAACGAAGGAAATCATAAATTTCAGTAATGGTTCCAACAGTACTTCGGGGATTTTTGTTAGTTGTTTTTTGCTCGATGGAAATTACCGGTGACAATCCTGAAATCTTATCTACATCAGGTCTTTCCATATCACCTACAAACTGACGAGCATAGGCAGAAAAGCTCTCCATATAACGTCGTTGCCCTTCATTATAAATAGTATCAAATGCAAGAGAAGATTTACCGCTACCACTCACACCTGTAAATACTACCAATTTATTCTTTGGAATTTGAATATCTATATTTTTCAGATTGTGTTCGCGAGCGCCTGTAACTTCAATGAAATCATTGCTCGGATGCGTGGATGCTATAGTTGTTTTTTTAACTGCCATTGTGAATTTCGAAAGCAAAGATAGGGACAAAAAAAAGCCTTTTACAATACCAAATGATTAGTAATGAAAAAGGCTTGTATGTTTAAGCTAATTACTGCCCCTGAATAAATTCATTCAACTCTTCTTTGCTCGAAGAAAAATTGAAGACATTATTGACTTTGAAATAATTTTTAGGATCTGTTGTGTATTTGTATGCAAATTTTGCAAATGTTAATTTATTTTCTTCAAAACTGAACAAGTTACAAATTTGCAGAATTTGATCGCAAGTCAGACAATTTGAAGAAGCGATGGATTTAGCGGTTGACAATTTTGTATCATCAAAACTTGATTCACTGATTGTTTTTTTAGCTGCACTGAAATCAGCTCCATTCATAGGCCATCCATTGCAATTTCCGGTGTACTGAGGTTGTTGCTGTTGTTGTTGATGTCCTCCAGAATGTGTGGTGGTGGATTGATGAGTAGTAGTTGTTGCATGAGTATTTATATCAGGGTCAGAAATAGAAATATTCACATTCATACCAGGAACATTTAAACTTGCACCGATGTTATTATTTGAGGTAGTGGTAGTCGTAGTAGTTGTAGTGGTTTGTCTGCCTCCCCCTTGTTGCACCTGAATAGGTTGTTGTACAATTGTTTGAGGACCTGGTTGTCCAAAATGGCGAACATACATACCCGAAGGTGGCATAAAGTCCTCTTGTACAGGAATCATAGAGTAATAATTAAGTTTTACTTTTTTATTTTTATCTTTTTTGATTTTGTAAGTAACATCCATGAATTTGGCATCTGCATCCACAATCATAAGGTTGTTTTTTGTTATTGCTGCCAATGTTTTGTCTTCAAAAATAATTCTAGCGCTGTAATATGGTTGGTTCAATTCCTCAACTCTAATGTTGGTTTGAGGTTCTTCATTTTGTTTTTCACCATTTAAAATCAAATAAAATTTATCGCCATCTTCTGAAAAGACAGTCAAATTACCATATTGCTGTGCATATGTCGAAAGGAATGATGTTAGGACCAATGAAGCAAATAAAAAGATTTTTTTCATTTTTTAAAATTTAAAAAGTTGAACAAATGTATTAATAAATCATCTTATTATAATAGTTGTCCCCTTGACTGTAGGAAATTTTTTGCCATTTTTTTTGAAATTAGCTATAAAAACAAAACTCTCTATGTTCGATTTCATTCCTTTATACATTCCGTCCCATTTCTTATAAGGATCGTAACTTGAGAAGATTACTTGTCCCCATCGATTATAAATAAATAAAGAGTATTCGCTCAAAGATGCGACATCCCCTATTGGCCCAAATGTTTCATTTTGTGCATCATGATTAGGTGTAAAAATACTTGGAAAATAAACATCTTTACATTCAACTAAGACATTGATTTCGTCTATTGCTTTACACCCCGCACTATTCCTAACTTCTACTGTATATAAACCAGTTTGTGAGACTAGAAAAGAGGACGCTGTAGAATTATCTTGCCATAAGTAATTTGAAAAATTACCTGGATTCAGTAGAATAGTTTGTCCAGGACAAATTATTGTGTCGTTTCCTAGAAATAGGTTTGCAGGTATTATAATATTATTTATTACAAAATTAGGCGAACTAGCAAGGCAACCATTTGCATCAGTAATTTGTAAATTATAATTTCCAGATACAAGATTATTCAGTGTTGTTGCATTGTCATTATTAGACCATTGATAAGAATAATTAGGTGTGCCGCCAGTTATTGTTGTTGAGATGCTACCATTACTGAGATTACAAGTCGCATCTGTTATATTTGCCTGAATTGAAATTTTTGTCGGTTCAATTAAATTTATTGTAGCGGTATCTTTACAAGCATTTGTTTCAGTAACAGTAACTAAATATGTTCCTGAAGATAAATTGTTTATTGTTTGTGATTGTTGAACAGGACTAGTGTTCCAAGAATAATTATAATTGCCATTGCCTCCAATAACGGTGGCGGTCAGACTACCATTTTGATCTCCAAAACATAATAAAGCTTGATTGATAACAGGGGTAACGCCAAGTATTGAAATAAGGGCCGTCTTTATTAAAGATGGGCCAGTAGAAAAATTGACTGTTTCTGTTACCGTAAAATTTCCCGGACCGGAGAAAACATGTGTAGGATTTTCTAAGCTTGACGTATTTGAAGCTCCTGATGTAGGATCACCAAAATTCCATGAAAATGAAGTTTGACAATAAGAAGGTGTATTCGTAAAACTAACAGCATTATTACCATTACAAGTATAAGTGAAGTCAGCTGTTGCAGGTGGAATTTCATGAATTGAAATTTCATCTACTGCAAATCCTTCATAAGAGTTGCATACAGTTCCTGCCCCAAATGCAAAACGGAAAATGACTTTATTCAGCCCTGCCAGCGATGTAAGATTATGTTTTGCATTTAGCCATTGACTGCTACCTCCACCACTTCCACAGCTACCTCCACCACCAGTCAAAATACTTCCAGACCAGGCAGGAGTGTTGTTTAAAAATCTAATTGAATTGGTATTATACCAATTTTGTCCAACGCAATTGGCATTAGAATTTTGCGAACCCAAAACAAGCCAAGTGTTACCTTGATCTGTTGAATATTCGAGATGAACGCCATCATAATTGAATTCTGTTTCCCAAATGACTTTCAATGAGATTTCAGGATTTACAAGAGTTGAAAAATCAAAGCAAGGGCTGGTAAGGTAAGAATTACCACTGCTATAATTAGCACCACTTAATCCGCCAACAATCCAGCATTTTTGACCCTGTCCTGCCGCTGTAATAACAGATTTGGTTCCAGGTACAATAGAACCCCAATCCCAATGAGTAGCGGAACTTCTAGTCCAGTTACCATTGTTCAATTCGAAATTTTCGTTGTATGGGAAAGTATTGATTGGGGCATTGCATTGAGCATTGATTTTCACTGAAGAAAAAATCATTAAAGTCAAGCAAAACAATAAAATTAAAACACGATGAATGCGAATGAGCATGTTTTGAGTTTCGAACGCACAAAGCTAACATGATTATCGGTATAAAAAGCTATTAATTGAGCTTTCACTTTAATTAAGACTAATAAAATGATTTCATGTGTGTATTTGTATTTTACGTCATTGCCACATGTTATCCCCTTAATACTCCCCGAAAATTCGGGGCAGGCTATTCTGGTTCATAAGCGACTTTCTCTTATGGGTATTTCATTGTTTTCAAAAAATGATTGAAAAACATGAACCGACTAAATATTTTTTTTAAAACTGAAAGAAATCTGATTTATAAAAACTTTTAATGAAATTTGCAGAAATTTTTATCATGACAATCGAGATATTAAAATCAAAAGTACATAGAGCGGTTATAACAGAAGCTAATCTAAACTATATTGGCAGTTTGACACTAGATGCCGACTTAATGGATGCCGCCAACATGATAGAATATGAAAAAATACACGTTGTTAACGTTAACAATGGCGAAAGACTTGAAACTTATTTGATAAAAGGTGAAAGAGGAAGTGGTGTTGTGTGCTTAAACGGTGCTGCTGCCAGAAGAGGTGCAGCAGGAGACGTAGTGATTATCATTTCTTATGCATCTATGGATTTTGAAGAAGCAAAAAAACATACTCCAATTGTTGTATTTCCAAAAGATGGAAATAAATTATAAATATTGATATTTCAAAATAAATGAAATAGCCTTAAGAGTTAGCTCATATCAGCCGAGTATGACAATAAAAACTATAACATGTGGCTAAAAAAAACTAAATTAACACATGAACTAATTTATAGAAAATAAAAACAGACAAGCACAACATTAGCTAAAATAACACCTCATTGCTACTTCATATCATCTTTGAAAGTTCTTTCTCATTTTAAAAAATATTTAGCTATTAATATTTAGAATATTTTTTTTATATATAAAATTGGGAGTTTGAATGCCAACACTAATTTTTCAAAAATCAATGAGGTTATTTGGTTTTGGTAATTACTATCATGCTTAAATAACCCAACACAATGCCTTGCTTTAGCCTTTGATAAAAAATCTACATTACACTTGATTCCCAAACAAAAAAAAAACCAAAGTAGGGTTAGATAATTTTTGGCAAAAAAACATTAGCCATTTTTATTTAGAGAACACTCAAGATAGAGTGTCTTTGATTTATTTGACAAAACAATATCTCTGTAAACATCAATTATATACATTAATTACCAACTAAAGTTCTTGCCCTTGCAACTTAAATTTCATTAAAAAAAATGCTAATTTGCGGACTTTAAAATAATATTGATAATATCAGTAAATACATGGGAGTTATTTTCGTCATATACTTTTATTTATTAGTTGGTTTTATTTATGCACTTTACTTTGTGAATCATAAGATCAAAAAAATTGATACCGCAGCTATTCAGCCTACATTTTTGTTTAAGCTTTTGATTTTGGGAGGGTGTATCTTACTATGGCCCATATTGATAAACAAAAAAAAACATACCACATACATGATTCGACCATTAAGAAAAAAGCATCTTATCTATTGGATTTGTATTGCTGTTATCTTATTGATAGCAGTGGTTGCAGCTTATGTCGGGAGTATTGTTATTTCTAAATATTAGTAATCATGAGTGCATCATATCAAGCTATTTCATGGAATAAATTCAAAAGAAAATACGACATAATGGTTGTATTTTTTATAATTGGTTTTTTATTGGTTTCATTTCTTTCAAATCTACTATTATTTCCGAAGGCCAATGTTGCGACGGTGATTATTCGTTCTTTTGGCTTGTTAAGTATTGTATTGTTACATGTTATTCTTAGTATTGGACCACTATGTAGAATTAATCCCAAATTCTTACCGATACTTTATAACAGAAGACATTTAGGCGTTATGTTGTTTATTGTCGTAAGCGTTCATGCTTGCTTCAGTATTTTTTGGTTTCATGGAAATGGAAATTTGAACCCTATACTTTCAGTATTTACCAGTAATACTCACTATACTTCATTCTTATTTTTTCCTTTCCAAACATTAGGTTTCATTGCTTATGTCATCTTAATGTTGATGGCTTTTACAAGTCATGATTTTTGGCTGGCAACTTTATCTCCGAAAATTTGGAAGTCTTTACACATGCTGGTTTATTTGGTTTATTTCCTTGTGGTTTTGCATGTGGTATTAGGAATATTGCAACTTGAAAATAACTTGATCATTTATCTATTTATTTTTTTTGGACTGATTTTCCTTTCCACCATTCACATCTGGGCAGGCATCAAAGCATTAAAATTTGATCAGCTTCAAAATAAAATTGATGAATATGGCTGGCATTTAGTTTGCCATATTAATGAAATCGAAAACGATAAAGCTAAAATGGTCAACGTGAATAACGAACGCATTGCCATTTTTAAATATGATAAGAAGTTAAGTGCCGTACATAATGTTTGCAAGCATCAAAATGGACCATTAGGAGAAGGAAAGATTATAGATGGTTGCATCACATGTCCTTGGCATGGTTATCAATACCATCCGCAAGATGGTTGCTCTCCTGCTCCCTTTTCAGAAAAAGTAGGTACTTATCAATTGAAACTTAAGAACGAATTGATTTATGTAAATCCTAATGGATTAGGTGAGGGAACATTCGTAGCGCCATTGATTATTTCTGAAAACAATATCCAAAAAACTAAAAATAATTTTTTTATAGGTTGGTTGGGCTCTTTAGATGTGAACATTAAAAAATCAATCTCAAGATTTGTATTTCCGGCAATGCTGATTGGATTTGTTTTTCTTTTTTCATTTACTTTTTCACAAAGAAAAATAGCAAATGCTGAGTATCGATATAATGAAGTAGCTGAATACACTGGCTTTATGAGCAATACGCCATTTCCACACATATTAATTACAAAAGGAAAAGATATTTTTGGCAATCCTGTAAATGAAGTGCTTCCCTTGGTAAACGCCTGGAAATTTGGAGCTGATTTTTTGATTGATGAGTGGAGTAAAAAAAACAATAGTGGATTAACTACTTTAAATGGAACCATTATCATTAGAGATAGTGTTAAAGCAATGGAATTAACCAGTAAAGAAAATTCATTTCAGCAGCCAAAAACACAACTATCATATTTCAAAACTAGTGTTCAAAAAATAGGGATGGTTACCATTAAAGGCGAAATCATAGATCCAAAATGTTATTTAGGTGCCATGAATCCAGGTGAAGGAAAACCTCACAGAAGTTGCGCTATCAGATGTATAAGTGGGGGCATCATGCCAATGATAACTTATACAGAAAATAACCAGAAAAAATACGCTGTTTTATTAGGAGAATATGGCGAGAAAATAAACAATAAAGTTCTTGACTTTGTAGCTGAGCCAATCGAGATTAATGGAGTTTTATATAAGTATGAAAACTGGAATTATATATATATCAATCCCAAATTTATTAAAAGATTAAAACCATAACATGAATTTTATTCGAGTTTGTCATAAAGATGAATTGCCAAACAACTCTCAAAAAATCGTGAGTATTGGTAAAAAGAAAATTGCTCTTTTTCATTTTAACGACAAAATTTCTGCGATTGCCAATGCATGTTTGCATAAAGCCGGACCATTAGGATTAGGCGAAGTGGCTGCTAAATATGATGGTATGTATGTCACTTGCCCCTGGCATGGCTGGGAATATAATATTGAAACCGGTAGTGCCCCTCCGGGATTTCCTGATCAACAAGCGGTATACGAAGTGAAAATAGAATCGGAATTTATTTCGGTTAGCGAAGAACCCATCGTAAAAGCATATAGAGAGCACCATAACAATCCCCTATTGGAAGATTTATTGAAACTTAAATATCAAACATCAGAGAAGAGTTTGAATATATTAGGTATCAGTACTACAAACTTATCTAGTCAACTGCCGAGATTTTCTACTTCTGAAGATGCCTTAGAAAAATCATTGTCTTATGCTGCTGAGAAATATGGCGCGACTACAAAAATGGTTAAGTTAAGAGATTTAGAATTTAAAAATTGTGAAGGATATTATTCGCAACATAGTCATGCCTGCACTTGGCCATGCAGCATTACTGAAATGAATCCCGAAGATGGGATGACCGAGATTTATGAAAGCATGATTTTGTGGGCTGATATTGTAATTGTTTCCACTCCTATTCGTTGGGGAAACGCTTCCGCTTTGTATTATAAAATGGCAGAAAGATTAAACTGCGTTCAAAATCAAATTACCATCAACAACAAAGTTTTGGTTAAAAACAAAGTAGCTTCTTTTATCATTACTGGCGGTCAAGATAATATTCAGCAAGTAGCCGGACAAATGATGTGTTTCTTTACAGATCTTGGATTCACATTTCCACCATTCAGTTTTTTAGGATGGAGTCGTGGTTGGACTTCAGAGGACATGGATAAAAATGTCATGCAATTCAAAAAAAGTGAGTACATAAAACGTACTGCAAATGAAATAGTAGACAACGCTGTTGAAGTATTAAAACAAATAAAAAAAATCGACAACGGCAATATTCATGCTATCAAACCTAAAAGAAGTGATTCTCTTAGTTTTGACATTGAGAATAAAGACATGAATATTTAATATCTAAAAATCATCAAAAGAATCATTCAAAAAAAAGTAAAAAAATAAACAATTTTAACTTTTGCCTTTTGATTTTAAAATACACCTAACCATTAATCAGCTTCAAAATAAAAAACAGATGATTGGTCATAGAATTTTTTCTGAAGTAAATAGTGTTCTCTATCAATTGATGAATACATTGATTCAATTAAATGACAATGAATTTTCAATGCCTTTGGATATTTTAGGTAAAAGTTCAATTGGTGAACACACTCGACACATTATTGAATTATTTGAAAAGCCTATAAAGGATTATGAATTGGGTTTTATTGATTACGATAATAGAGAACGTAATGTGCGGATTCAGAATGAAATTAATTTTGCGGTTGAATGTATAAACAAGATTTTATCAGAGATTGAAAAACCTAATAAATCTATTGATATAGTTTACAAGCCAGAATCGACAACTGCTGAAAATGATAACTATACAGAAGTAAATGATGAAGTCATTCAAAGCAATTATTTCAGAGAAATTTTATATAATCTAGAACACTGCATTCATCACCAAGCTTTAATAAAAATCGGTTTAAAAACATTGGGTAAAAATATTGTTGACGAAAATTTTGGCGTGGCGAAATCTACCATCAATTACAGAGCGCAATGTGCACAGTAACCTATATAAAACATAACAATCAATATTTTTTCACATCCAACAGGGATGAAAATTTAAATCGACAATCTGCACTACATCCACAAAAAAATGTTGTGGGTGATTTTCATTTGTATTACCCTAAAGATCCAAAAGGAAATGGCACCTGGTTTTGTGTGAAGAACAACGGCTCAATTTGTATACTGTTGAATGGCGCACAAAAAAAGCATGTTTCTAAAGGTCCTTACCATAAAAGCAGAGGCTTGGTAGTATTAGAGTTAATGGTGAAACAAAATATAATTTCAGGTTGGGATGAATTTAATTTGGAAAACATAGAACCCTTTACCATTATTGCTTTTTCCGATGGAAAGCTCAATCAATTAAGATGGGATGGAATAAATAAACAAACGGTGCTATTGAATTCGGATGAAGCATATATATGGTCATCTGCTACATTATATTCCGACGATATGATCTCTCAAAAAAAACGAATGTTCAAGGATTTTTTAACTGAAACCAGTTCAAATATCGATGGCGATAGAATTTTGGCTTTTCATTCCACAACAAAAAAAGAAGACATTGAATCTGAATCGCATACCATTGCAAAAGAGCTTGTAATTACGAAAAATATCACTCAATGTATAATGACCCAAAAAGATTTTACATTATCGCATGTAGATTTGTTGACTGAAGAAAAAACAATATTAAATGCTGAGACTGTGGTGGCATAAAATTACAAATTGGGAATATTGGCCTGCATATTTAGTTTATATGCCAACCTTTTTCTTTTGGCTTTTCTGTATGATTCGCTTTCGGACTTTCTATTTTTTTTCTAAATCTAACCCTGCTTTTAAAAATGGCGGATTGTATGATGATGGTAAAAAAAGCATTTATGATTTATTGCCTGCTAATTTATATCCTAAAACAATATTGATTTCTGAGTCTGAGCCATGCGACTTTCATCAAATCTTACAACAAAATAATTTCACATTCCCTTTAATCGTTAAGCCTGATGTTGGCTTGAGAGGTATTGGAGTAAAATTGATTGCAGATTATGAATCTCTAATTACTTACAGAGATTTCATCAAAAAAGATTTTCTGATTCAAGAGCAATGTAAATACCCTAACGAGATTGGACTTTTTTATTGTAGAATGCCAGGTAAAGCCAATGGCAAAATAACCGGAATTACTATAAAGAAATTTTTAAAAGTAAAAGGCGATGGCTTGCACACAATTCATGATTTTCTTTTACAAAATCCACGATTTGAAATGCAAATACCTAAACTCAAATCACAAATAAATTTGGAAGAAATTCTGCCTTTACATGAAGAGAGATGTCTTGTTCCATTTGGCAATCACAATCGAGGTACTGAATTTCTTGATGGGCACCATTTGATAACGCACCAATTAGAAAATACATTTGATGCTATTCTAAATAAAATAGAAGGATTTTACTACGGGAGACTAGATATTCGATACGATAACTTTGATGATCTAGAATCAGGAAAAAACTTTACAATTATTGAAATAAATGGAGCCAAAAGTGAACCTACTCATATTTATGATCCCAGTCATTCATTTTGGTATGCACAAAAAGAGATTTTCAGACATCAAAGACTTTTTTATCGGGTTATTTTGGAAACTTACAAATAATAATTAAGAAAAGGATAACAATTCTTGTAATGAAACTAAAAAACCATCAAATTTCATTGAAGGCTTTTATTCATCTAAATGATTACTGATAGTTCTACTTTTGGGTAGGCTATAAATGAAAATTATTTTTTTAGTAATTGTAATCAGAAACAAAAAAAGAAATGAATTAAATTATTTTTTTTGAATTGAAAAATTCCTGCCACCTGAGTAATTATATATTTATATTATACACAATGAAAAATATCAATGCTAAACAATCTATCTTGAAGGATGATTAAAACCAGCACTTTGCCGTAATCAATCAAAATACTCAAACAAATTAAATGAATAAACTGATTATTTTATTGCTTCCCTTTATTTTCTCTTGTAGAGATTCAAAATGGAAAGTCACTCCTGCGAATAAATTTCTTGCAATAAAAAAAACAGACACTACATCATACAGTACTTTTGAGGAGCTGTACCTGAAAGGAACCATCAAAAAAATTACTACATCAGATTCAGACTATATTGACAATCATACTCATTTCTCACTCCCATTGGTGTATGACAAAAAATATGATTACACTAAAAAATATGTTTTTATAGAAAAAAAATACATTCCGGATGATCAAAAAATTATCATAGTAAAATATGATAAGGAAGGAAATGCATTGGACTCGATTATTGTAGATCAAAATACAAAAATCATTAACAGTTATATTGTTGAAAGGAATTCATATACCAGCTGGCTTATTGACAGCGACAAGCGAATCAAAACGATTGAAAACGTCAATTATTTTTCTGAATCGGATACTTCGAAAATAAAGGAAATTGTGAAATCACTGAAACGTAAAAATGAAAGCTATTATTCAACTTCAGAATATACTGATGAGGCTATGATTGATACTTGTAATTACATCATCTCATTCAAGAACAATAAATTAACCAAGTACAATTATTTGAAAAAGTTCAGACCTGAATATGAATTGAAATTGGGAAAAGACAACACTTCGGAATTTTCAAAAGAATTTAGTTTGATGTCAAGCTTAAAATCTGAGAAATTGTTTCAAGTCGATAATTTCTTTGCTAAAAATCATTATACTTTTATTCCTGGTAACAAATGGGATTTCAAACTGTATCCCAATGGTGGCGGTGTACCACAATGCGATAATTTCATGGGAAGTGTATTTTTTAGTTTGCTAACAACGCCGCCATTGAAAATAAAAATCAATCAAGAAAGCATCTGTGAAAACAGAAACCTCAATGAACTTGCGGAATATCATAATGTATACACGGAAGACTTCTTAAATTTTTACTTAATTGAAAAAGGCATTCGGAATCCGATTTATTATGTTGTGAAAAAAAATGAAACCAAATAAGGAATCTGAATTATTGAATTTAAATAACTTGACGAGAAGATGCTCTTTACTAACACTAAAAAAACCTCAGCAATTGCCGAGGTTTTTTTAGTATTTGTCGGGATGATTACCGGAAATTCGAATTATTTAGCGGATATAAATTCAATTTTAGTTTCCCAAATTTCTCTTATAACAAAAAACGAATAGCGGCCAATTCATTTCCAATTTGTTGAACTCCTTGAAGTATTTTTAAAGTTTGATTTGAAGAAGGCTTTTTGATTCCTTTTATATATTGTGCCAATAAACTTTGATTCATTCCAATTCTTTCAGAAAGTGCTTTTGCATTGATGACTTTATAGAATTCAAAAAATTGAGGTAAATCTAAAGTGAT
>CANHLV010000011.1 GCA_947461495.1 Chitinophagaceae bacterium | reverse complement strand
GGCTGTCCGAGATAATTTGTAGTTTTGTCCATATCAACTTTGTTGTGTGGTAACTACAAAATTGATAAAGGGTGGCCATAAAACCACCCTTATTTTAATTTTTTATCTCGGACAACAGTAATTCTTAATTTCGACGTATCCAATATTTATTAGATTTTCTAGTATCCAGTTTATCCCCAGTATCCAGTTTATCCAGTATCCAGCTTATCTAGCTTATCTAGCTTATCTAGCTTATCTAGCTTATCTCTAGCAGCATATCCAGCATTCCTACTTTATCATTAACACAGTTCCAGTCAGTACTTTTGTAGACCCATTTGATTCTTTGTAACCTAGGGACCAAATATAACTTCCGAATGGTTGTTTTCTTCCTTGAAAACCACCGTCCCATCCTTTGAGCCATTTTGTTGTAGAAAAAATCATTTGCCCCCATCTATTATAAATTCTGAACCATTCACAATTGGAAGCATTTATTCCTACAGGTATTGGACGAAAAATATCGTTAACACCATCACCATTTGGAGAAAAGGCGTTAGGAACATAAAAGTAATCAGCAGGCTGCTTGTAAACTTTAATAAATACGGAATCTTTGTCTGTACAGCCGATGCTATTGGATGCCGTCACGATAAAAAGTTGATCATCATTTAAAGTGGCAATTGGATTTTGAATGTCTGAAAAATTAAGCAATGTAGATGGTGTCCAAACATAACTTTCACCTCCGGTAGCAAACAATTGATGTTGAATACCTTTTGCTGCAATAGTATCATTTCCAGCAAAAGCGATAACTGGTGGACGTATATTAAACTTGAAAATAGCGGTATCGGAACATCCGCTGTTGTTTGTAGCAGCAATTTGATAATTGCCTGATTGATTTATGGATGTTGGATCTATGACCGGTGATCCATTTACTGTCCAATATGCAGTGAGACCTGAAGTATTATATAAACTGGTCAAGTCATAATCAGCTCCAAAACAGACTGTATCTTTTTTATCAGGACCAATATAAGGTGTTTCCAATGTAACCACATCAATATAATTTCGTGGTCCTTCACATAGTCCAGCAGTCTGACTTACATAATAAGAAATTGTTCCTAGGTTGTTCGTAGAAGGATTAGGAGAAATGGTGTTACCTGTTCCTCCGGTTCCACTTGTGTACCAAAGCAGATTGGTGCCATTGGCAGTTAAAGGGGCACTGCTGCTGTTTTTGCAGTAAGTTATTGGAGAATTAACATTAGGTGCTCCAGGGGTAACATTCACTGTAACAATTATTTCAGCTCTTGGACCTTCACAAGAACCAGTTGTAGCACTTACAAAATAACTAGTGTTGCCAACTAAGTTTGTTGTTGGAACAGGTGCGGCTACTACTCCGATTCCGCCGGTACTAACATCATACCATAGAAGATTATTTCCATTAGCTGTTAGGGTGTTGGGTATAGCTCCTTGACAATAAACCATAGGAGAAACAACCACTGGCGCCAATGGAGTTGGATTAACGGTCACAATAATTTCTGTTCTTGGGCTTTCTCCACAACTAAGCGTTTGTGAAACATAATAAGAAGTTGTGCCGGTATTTAGGGTAGATGGAATAGGGTTGGCATTGCTTCCGGTACCTCCTGTAAGCGAAGTATACCATAATAAATTATCTCCTGTTGCTGAAAGCGATTGAGATGACTCCATTTGACAATAGGTGAAGCTTGAAGGATTGGCAATTGGTGCAGGCGGAAGTCCTGTTATTGATACATCAATTGATGCCATTGGACTGACACAGCCCAAAACGGTTTGGTTGACATAATATGTACTAGTTCCTACAGTTGCTGTTGAAGGTATTAAGCTGCTTACTCCATTTGAAGATGAGGGAGTTGTGTACCAATAAAGATTTAATCCGGTAGCAGTTAATGGAATGGCCGTGCTACCTATACAATAATTCAACGTAGGACCAACTGTTGGGGCTGCGGGTATTGGGTTAATAGTAACAGATATTGATGATCTTGGACTTTCTCCGCAATTTGTCGTTTGACTAACGTAATAAATAATCGTACCTGGTGTGGCGGTAGATGGTATTGGAGGTGTTGAGCTTCCAATACCACCTGTTGCAACATCGTACCACAATAAACTATTACCGGTAGCACTCAGCGCTACTGCAGTTGCATTTTCACAGTAAGATACCGGACCTGAAACAGCAGGTGCAGCAGTGGCTGATACAATGGTAACGACAATGGGTGCACGAGGTCCTTGGCAGCCGTTTATAGTTTGGCTAACATAATAAGCGTAGTTTCCTATGGTTGAAGATGATGGTGTTGGAGCTGTAGTACTTGATGTGCCACCAGTTCCAAAATTATACCATAGTAAATTACTTCCAGTAGCTGTTAATGGCAACGTTGTTGAACCCAGGCAATATGTGATTGGTGTTGTTACAGTTGGAGGAGCAGGTAATGGTGTTATATTTACAGTAATCGGTGTTCTTGGACTCTCGCCACAATTGTCATTTTGAGTTACATAATAAGTGGTGCTGCCGGCTGTTGCTGTAGATGGAACTGGAGCCGAAGCACTGCCGGTTCCTCCAGTTGCAGTTGTATACCAAAGCAATCCAGTACCAGTCGCTGTTAATGCAGTAGCCGTACTATTCTGGCAAAAAGTAACTGGTGAATTTGCCAAAGGTGCTGGTGTTCCTGATAACACATTGACTACAATAGGCACTCTGATACTTTCTCCACAAGATAGCGTCTGACTTACAAAATAGGTAGTCGTTCCAACAATAATTGTAGAGGGAGTAGGTGCAATTGAAGATCCTGCGGGTCCTCCGGTTAGTACATTATACCATAATAAATCAGTACCCGTTGCTGTTAAGGGTGGTGCAATAGCATTTTGGCAAAGTGTTACAGGAGTTGCAACAATAGGTGGATTAGGTGTTAGTGTTACATTAACAGTAAAATCTTTTGTGATAGGACAATTTCCGCTGGGGTCTGATGAAGTTACTGAATACACAGTGGTTACTAAAGGTGTTGCTGTGACTGTTGATCCTGTTGTTGAATTAAGGCCTATGCCAGTCCAGTTATAAGTACCACTACCACCTGATGCAGTCAGGTCAATGCTTTCACCAATGCAAATTGTCGCTGATGATGAGTTCCCAGTTCCGCCACCTACACTTGTAGCCACATCAAGAATATTTACACCTGATAAAGGAGAAATGCTGTAATCACATACATCACCTGCATAACCGTCGAACATGAGGAAATAAGTATTACCAATTGTAAGTCCTGTTGCTGTTATTAACGAGGGATAGGGGCTTGGTTGTATCTGGCCATAACATCCGTAAGAAGTAACCGCGCCAGACCCACATCCACCATCATAAAACATCATTTGTATGCCATCGCCATTGGCACTATTGCTTACCCATACATTGAAGGTGGCAGAAGTTGCAGAGGCAACAAATGTAATGAATGAGTTGTTTTCTAATGTTCCGCAAAACTCAGCTGTAAGTTCAGGCCACTCGTCTGCATTATAAGAACTTGAAGTATTCCCACAATAACCACTGAAATTACATACAGCAGTTGCAGCTACACAATCATCGCCTGCGGGAGGGTTTCCCGAACATGGAGGTTGAACAGGAGGTGGGGGTGCCGGGCTATTGCTGAAAGAAATACTCCAGCTATTTAATGTCCCTGTAAATCCTCCTAAAATATCTTGAATACATAATGTCCAAGTTCCATTTGCATTTTGGCCATTGTTGAACGAACCTAAAGGCTCATCAGGAAGATAGTTGCCTGTAAATGGAGCTATACCTGTAGAAATTGATGTTGTTGCTGTACCGGTAAAGCAAGTGCCTGTAAAGTCATTTCCGGAGCCTCCATTTTGAATCGATAGAAAAACAATTGTGCCATCCGGTGCATGCAATGCAATTTCAAGATCAGAATCCCAAGTATGGGTAATGTCTAAGCAAACACTAGCGATACCAAAGCTTGTATTAATAGTCCCAATTCCTGAAACATTTACAGGAAAACAAGTCGGTGCAGTACCATTATCTGGTATATCTCCTCCCGTACCACTAAAGGTTTGGGAAAAAACAGAAAGATTGCTTAGTGTTAAAACTGAAAAAAACAATAAAATGCTTAATCTCATCTATTTTGTTTTGTTTTTTTATTTTTATTATAAATACGGTAAGAGGCTTCTTTCGCCTGATTTCCTTCGCCGAAAACAATAACTTCGTATTTTTTGGGAATCCAATTTTTAAACTCAGATTCGCTGATTGATTTATTTGATTTTAATACAAAACAACGTACTGGAAATCTTTCTGCCATGAAATAATTTACACCCTCTTTTTTTTGAATCAATTCCTGAATGCTAATAACATCTTCTCTTTGGGACACTCCCGAAATGTAGATATAATATACAAATTCTAACGAAGCGTTTGTAAAATAAGGTGCTGAATATTTTAATGAAAAAGATGAAAATGTCAAAAGTGAAAAAAATAATAAGAATAAAAATGTTCTCATAATAAGCTGTTAGTTTATAATTCAAAAAATCTGTTGTAATGTTTGAAACTAAAGGTAAAAAAAATAAACAAACTGAATAAAACAAAATCTTCCGTTTTGCTAAATTTGTCTCATTAAATTCATTTTGAAAAAGTTACTGAATTTTATCGTGTATTCTGCAAATAAACCAAAAAAATCAAGCCCTATGGTTAATTATTCAAAAATAAACTTTTTTATCAGGAATTTTATTGTTTTGATGATAATGAATTTGTCTCAATATTCAATTGCTCAGCAAATTTCCTTTAGTTCAAATATTGAAAAAATAGTTCAAAAACAGACGGATAGCTTATCAAACCAGCTTTTTGATGTAAAAATTTCTATTTGTCAAAATGAAGAGTTCAATAATCCGATTTTTTCTGAATTCAACACAATTAAGACTAATAACTTTTCTGACTTCATGCTGAATATTGGCGGGGGAAAAAATATTATTGGAAACATAGATGCAGTGAATTGGTCAGATGGAAGTTTCACACTAGTTATTGAATCAGATACATTTAAGAAAAAACAAACTTTTTTTAATTATGTAACTGTTTTAAGAATTCCTACTGTATTAGATCAAGATAATCTTGAAGGTATGGTAAATGATGAAGAACGAAAAGGCTGGGGTAATATTAGTATACCAAATCCTAAAAGGAAACCTCCAAAAAAAATCACTGTTGATTTAAGTACACAATATGTGAATGTAGCATATCCATCCGACACATATCCTATATACAGACATTATGAATGGTATGATTTAGATGGAAATGGTTTGGGGAATAGCTTAATGCTCACTTTCAGTGAAAAAACCAAACACGAATTTTTTGAGAATGTGAACAAATTTGGCGAGGTGAAATTATATGCAAAACCCTTTCAAGAGCTATTGATAAAAAGCTTAGGCAGTTCAATTGATTTGCTTTTAACCCAACCGGAGAAAATTACAAATCTCAATCAAACATATGGCATAAAAGGGCCATGGAAAATCATTTATTACATAGAATGGTAGATTAGTTCACAGATTTTGCTGGAATTGTGTCTATTATTTTTTGATTGGGTACAATTACCGGTGTTGAATCTGCAATAGGCAATAATGGTTTGATTTCAGAAGGAATTGAATCAGTTTGTGTGTTGATTTTATTCTGTTGAAGTTCAGCTGTTTTTTTGTCTTTAGCTTTTTTCTTATTCTTTTCCGCTTTTTTTTCTTTTTCCGCTTTTTTAGCAGCTAATTCATTTGCAGCATCATCATCTATTTTTTGTTTAGCATGTTGTATAATGAAGTAATATTTTCTCACATTCACATTGTCAACTAGAACAGTAATCACCTCTACGAAATTTCCATCTTTGTTCCATTCTGTGTCTTTTTTTTCTTTTTGCCCATCTGTTTCAATTCTGAATCCAACATTAGGAATAAAGTATTCACCATCTGCTATACCCAATGAAAAAATGGGCGTTTCAGGAGTTCGGCCTTTTCCGCTGTATATCATGGCTTCCATGATTTTGTCATTCAAGTTCATGAAATAGGTGCCACTGTCTTGATACAAAACTGCAGAATCCATAATCAAGTTTGCTTGGTATTCTCTTTTACTAACTTGTTGATAGGCGTAAGATATTTCCCTGAGAATTAATAGACTCAAGGGATGTGTTTGTAAATAAGGTCTGGATCTCTTAATAACTTCTCTACATTCCCCATTCATGTTTAAATCAAAAATTTCTTGTTCTTTCTCCATGTCTTCCAGAGGTTTGTAATGAGGGTTTCCGGTATAGCCAATCATCAATGCCAATACTTCTGAATTGGTGAGCGATGAATCATTATTCAAGAATCGAATGATTAGTTTTTGGTAATACAAGCTGCTAGTTCGGTCCTGGCTGCTATCGAGTATGGCCTTAAAATCTCTTTTGTAAATAAATGGTGGTGTAGGGGGCACTTCGGTTTGTTCATAAGCCAATTTGCTGATTAACAAGGCTGTTATCAAAAAAAATATTCTTGCAGTCATTGGAAATGGGTTTTCGGAGGCGAAAGTTAAACAAACAGGCTCATTTTTAGTAAGAAATGTCAATAAAAAAATATCATTCCCTTTGTCAGCTTACATTAAATGTTTACATTTGCGCCGCTAAAAGATTCAGAAAAGCAGGTTGCGTCGGAACTATTTAGCATCAAATGAGAGCATAACACACCATATTAATTTTAGTGTGCTTGTTAAAAAGCATACCGTTCGCAGAGCACTGCAACAGCATTCAAAAATTTTCAATCAATAAAAATTAAATACAAAAAATGGCAGATTTACGTTATCAACGAAACTTTGGTATTGCCGCTCACATTGATGCCGGTAAAACCACTACCACCGAACGTATTCTTTATTATACGGGTGTGAATCATAAAATCGGAGAGGTGCACGAAGGTGCTGCTACGATGGACTGGATGGCTCAAGAACAAGAAAGAGGTATCACTATCACTTCAGCTGCTACCACTTGTTTTTGGAACTTCCCAACTGTACAAGGCGTTAAAAATGCTGATACAAAACAATTCAAATTCAACATCATCGATACTCCAGGTCACGTGGATTTTACTGTTGAGGTAGAACGTTCACTTCGTGTATTGGATGGTTTATTGGCTTTGTTCTGTGCTGTATCTGGCGTTGAACCACAATCTGAAACTGTATGGCGTCAAGCTAACCGTTACAGAGTACCACGTATCGGATTCGTAAACAAAATGGATCGTAGTGGTGCAGACTTTTTAAATGTTGTTAAACAAGTAAAAGAAATGCTCGGTGCAAAAGCAGTTCCACTGCAATTGCCAATCGGTGCTGAAGATAATTTCAAAGGTGTGGTAGATTTAATCACCATGCAAGGAATGGTTTGGGATGATGCTACTCAAGGTATGACTTACAAAGTAGTTCCTATTCCTGACGATATGATTGATGAAGTTAACGAATGGAGACAACACCTTGTTGAAGCTGTTGCTGAATATGATGAGAAATTATTGGAGAAATTCTTTGATGATCCTGCTTCCATTACAGAAGCTGAAATGCATGAAGCTATCCGTAAAGCGGTAATTGATATCTCAATCATTCCGATGATGTGTGGTTCTTCTTTCAAAAACAAAGGAGTTCAAACTGCATTGGATGCGATTTGTCGTTACTTACCTGGTCCTTTGGATATCGAAGCTGTTTCTGGAACTAATCCTGATAATGGTGAAGAAATCAAAAGATCAGCTGACGCAAAAGAACCATTCTCTGCTTTGGCTTTCAAAATCATGACAGATCCTTTCGTGGGTCGTTTGGCTTTCTTCAGAGCTTATAGCGGTCGCTTAGATGCAGGTTCTTATGTATTGAATACCAGAACGGGTAAGAAAGAGCGGATCAGTCGTATCATGCAGATGCATGCCAACAAACAAAACCCAATTGATTTCATCGAAGCAGGTGATATCGGTGCAGGTGTAGGTTTCAAGGATATCAAAACTGGAGATACTTTGTGTGATGAAAACCATCCAATTGTATTGGAAGCAATGACTTTCCCTGAACCAGTAATTTCTATCGCTATCGAGCCTAAAACACAGGCCGACGTTGATAAAATGGGTATGGCGATTGCTAAATTGGTAGAGGAAGATCCTACCTTGCGTGTACGCACAGACGAAGAAACCGGACAAACTATTTTGAGCGGTATGGGTGAACTGCATCTTGAGATCATCATCGACAGAATGAAGCGTGAATTTAAAGTTGAAATTAACCAAGGTGCTCCTCAGGTGGCTTATAAAGAAGCCTTCAGAACTATGGTTCAACATCGTGAAACATATAAGAAACAAACGGGTGGTAGAGGTAAATTCGGTGATATCGTATTTGAAATCGGACCTGCTGATGAAGAATGGATGAAAGAAAATCCGTTAGGTGGTTTACAGTTCGTAAACGATATCTTCGGAGGTTCAATTCCAAAAGAATTTATCGCTCCAATCATCAAAGGTTTTACTACTAGTATGACTACTGGTGTATTGGCTGCATATCCAATCGTTGACATGAAAGTAAGAGTGTTTGATGGTAGTTATCATGATGTGGATTCTGATGCGATTTCTTTTGAATTGTGTGCTAAACAAGGTTTCCGTGAAGCTGGTAGAAAAGCAAAACCAGTTTTGTTAGAACCAATTATGAAAGTAGAAGTATTAACTCCTGATCAATACATGGGTGATGTTACGGGTGATCTTAACCGTCGTCGCGGTATGTTGGAAGGAATGGACAGCAGACATGGTGTTCAGGTTATCAAAGCAAAAGTGCCTTTGAGTGAAATGTTTGGATATGTAACTCAATTGCGTTCATTGTCTAGTGGCCGTGCTACTTCAACAATGGAATTTAGTCATTATGCTCCTGCACCAACTAACGTTGCTGAAGAAGTAATTGCTAAATCAAAAGGTAAATTGAAAGTAGAAGATTAAAATTCCTTTTTTGGTCTTATGACCAAAAAAATAAATAAAGCAAATGCCCTGTTCGAAAGAATGGGGCATTTGCTTTTATAAAAATTATTGAATATCCGCCCACCGTTGAAACGGTGGGCTAAAAAAGAATATACCAACTACAAAAGTAGTTATGAATGTTTTTCGATTTTATTATTCAATTGAAAATAAGACCATTATTTATTTTTTGCCCACGGTTTCAACCGTGGGAGAGTAAATGTGATTAAATTTATAATTTCCGCCAACCGTTGAAACGGTGGGCTAAATTGAAATACATCCTAAAAAGAGTATTTAAGAATTACTTTATGTTTTGTTTTGTTTATTTCATTTACATAATCGGAGTCATTATTTACTGATTGCCCACGGTTTCAACCGTGGGAGAATTAACATAATTTGATAAATAAATACAACTCATTTAGTAAAAAGGTTGTATTTATTAGTTTTTTTATTGTCACCATTTAAATGGTGAAATTAATAAGATCGTGTTTTTTTCTCTCGAATAATCGTTTAATAGCCTCATCAAAAAACAGTTTTTTCTTTATCTATTCCTGTTAAAACCTCATTGTTATTTTTTCTACTTATTTCAATTTTGTAAAAAGAAATGTAGATGAAAAAAGAAGAGTTGATAGTAATAGATATAGAAACAGCATCATCATTCCCGGATTATGATTCCATGGATTTTCAATGGCAGGAATTATGGGTAGAGAAAAATAAAAGACAAATTAATGAGCAAACAGACGCATCTGAGTTCTATCAGCAAAGAGCAGGTGTTATGGCTGAGTTTGGAAAAATCATTTGTATTTGTATTGGTAGTTTTTCTGGTAATGGAGATGTACCTATGACAACAAATTTGTTTTACGGAGACGACGAAAAATTATTGCTAAATGATTTTATAAAATCAATACATCAACTCAAGAAAAAGAAAATCGTTTTTGCCGGTCATAATATTAGGGAATTCGATTTGCCTTTCATCTGCAGAAGATTATTGATAAACAATATTCCCATTCCGGAGTTCCTGGATTTGCAAAACACAAAGCCCTGGGACAATGCCATCATAGATACCTTTCAATACTGGCGTTTCGGCGATTACAAAAACTACACTTCATTGAAATTACTTGCAAAAGTTTTGGGTATACCTTCTTCTAAAGATGATATTGATGGAAGTATGGTTGGGCCTTTGTATTGGGAAACAGACAGCATTCAAAGAGAAATAAATCTATTAAGAATTGCAGGTTATTGTCAAAAAGATGTTGAGGTGACCACCAAAATTTTATACAGGCTTACAGACTTTACTTAAAGTGTAAAATCCTTTTTTATTTTTTTAAGCATAATCAGGTAAACAGGAAAGTGATCACTATAACCATAATTGTAAGTGATGCCGTCCCAAGTTCTTTTGCTGTAGCCTCTCCATTTTCCGGTTTTCTGAACCATGAATTCGCGATTGAATAAAACTTTTTTATAATAATGATAACCTAATTGTTCTTTATCAAGCCAAGCGCCAGAGCAAAGTACTTGATCAAACAAGCCCCATGCGTCCTGATATGGAGAAGTGCCCATTCCTTTCTTGTACATTTCCACCCACGGGTTATACATCTCATTCGGATTCACTTTGTCTATATCTCCTTTGGATCCCAAAACTTTTGTCAAACTTGGACTTACCGGGTCATCATTAAGGTCTCCCATCAGAATTACTTTTGAAACAGGGTTTACAGACATGATAGAATCAATGCATTTTTTGGCGGTACCTGCAGCTGCAGCTCTTGCAGGTATGGATCGTTCTTCACCTCCAGACCTAGATGGCCAGTGATTGACAAATACGTGGCAAGTGTCACCATCTAAAATTCCTTTTACATAGAGAATATCTCTTGTGAAAAATGCATCTTTAGTTCCACCGGGCAGTTTTACAAACAATGGCTTACTGAACAGAACTTTGAAATATTTAGGATTGTAAAATAATGCAACATCAACGCCACGTTTGTCAGGTGAGTTGTAATGTACAAAATTCCATTTCCTTGATTTCAATTTTTCAGTTTTGATCAGATCGGTAAGAACAGTATCATTTTCTATTTCCGCCACACCCAATAAAGCTAAGCCATCCGGAGTGATATCTGTCCCCATTTGAGAAATAACGTCGGATAGTCTTCCCAATTTGTCGGTATAAATCGAAGTATTGTATCTTCTGTCACTCTCAGGTAAGAATTCCTCGTCATCTACAATAGGATTGTTGATGGTGTCGTAAAGATTCTCAAGGTTATAAAATCCAACAAGAGCGACTTTGTATTGTGCTTTTTGAGCCAATGTGGAAAAAGTCAAAACAATAAAACTCAATACAAGGAAAATGTTTTTCATAAAAAATCAAGTTAACTGAAAGATTCAAATAATTGTCATTATTAAGACTAGATTAGATACAATTTATATTTATACGATTAGTATATGCATTATAAGCCAACTCAATCGCTGACGAAGTTAGCCATAATAAGTAAATTTCAATTGTCAATGATTATTTTCTTTTCAAATCGAAGTTTTTTTCTCCAAAATAGATCCATTATCTTACCTTTGGCGGTCTTAATAAATACATACGCTCGACATGAGAAAAAAAATACAATTAACATTGGCTTGCTTATGCATTGCATCTTCGGCTGTAATCTATGCACAAGACAAACCTACACTGGCTTTCAATAATTCTGACACTAGCATAATTGAGCAATTAAAAGAAGACGGATCAGACAATATACCTGTGATTTCTATTGATGAGAATGATGGATTGGATGGCAGCGCACAAAACATTTCTTCACAGCTGAGTGCTGGAAGAGATCCTTTTTTCAATGCTGCATCTTTCAAATTCAATGCAGTCCGTTTTAGAATCAGAGGTTATGATGCTGATTTGTTCAGCACTTACATGAATGGTGTTCCAATGGAAAACCTAGACAATGGTTTTACTCCCTATGGATTGTGGGGCGGATTAAATGACGTTATGCGCAACCGCGACAATACTCTAGGGTTGAGACCAACCCCATACTCATTCGGCGATCTTGGTGGGATTAACTATTTAGACACCCGTGCTTCACACCAAAGAAAACAGACGAGTTACAATTATGCAATCTCCAACAGAAACTATGTACATCGAATCATGCTGACCCATTCAACAGGTTTAAGTAAGAAGGGTTGGGCTTTCAGCTTCTCTGGATCAAGGAGATGGGCAGAAGAAGGGTTTGCTGATGGTACGTTTTATAACGGTTGGTCGCTTTACGCAGGTGTAGACAAGAGAATAAACGCTAAACACCTACTCTCATTTGTTGCTTTTGCAACACCAACTCAAAACGGGCGTCAAGGCTCATCAGTTCAGGAAATGAGAGAACTTGCAGGCACAAACTTCTACAATCCTTACTGGGGGTATCAGAATGGTGTAAAAAGAAATGCTAGCGTTGCCAAATCTTTCCAGCCATTTGGTATTCTAACTCATGAGTGGAAACCCAACGAAAACACTTCTATCATCACTTCTGCTTCACTTACAAAGGGTGAGAGGGGTATCACAGGACTAGACTGGTACAATGCAGCCGATCCTAGACCTGACTATTACAGATATCTGCCTAGTTATCAACAGGATCCTTCTATCAGAGATCAGGTATATGATGTCATGAAAAACAATATCGACCGTAGACAGATCAACTGGGATGCCCTTTACAACACCAATTACGCATCTTACGAAACCATAAAGAATGTGAATGGTATCATTGGGAATAATGTATCTGGAAAACGTTCTCGCTATATTCTTGAAGAAAGGGTAATCAACACTACAAGATTCAATTTCGCATCAACCATCAATACGGCTATCAGTGAAAATGTGATTTTTACCGCAGGCCTGAATTATCAATCTCAGAAAAACAATTATTTCAAAAGAGTGGACGACTTGCTAGGAGGCGCCTTTTATGTTGATGTCAATCAGTTTGCAGAAAGAGATTTTCCATCAAATCCTTCTGCCGTTCAAAATGACGTGAATACTCCAAACCGTATTTTGCAAGTTGGAGACAAATTTGGATACAATTATGACATCAACATTCAAAAAGCTTCAGTTTGGTTGCAAACCATTTTCAAATTCAACAAATTCGATGTGTTTGTCGCTTCTGAACATTCTTATACAAGTTTCAACAGATATGGTTATGTGAGAAACGGTTTGTTTAAAGACAATTCATACGGCAAATCAAAAACATACAATTTCTTTAATTCTTCTTTTAAAACAGGGGTGACTTATAAAATCAACGGCCGGAACTACTTGTTTGCAAATGGACTTTACATGAGCAGGGCTCCATTCTTTGAAAATGCTTTCATCGCTCCAAGAACTCGTGATTTTGTTCAAGACAACCTAACCTCAGAAGAAATTGCATCATTTGAAGGTGGTTATGTTATGAATGCCCCCCGTGTGAAATTGAGAGCTACTGGTTATTACACTAGTTTCAAAAATCAACTCAATGTCATGACTTTTTATCATGATGAATACAGAAACTTCGTGAATTACGCCATCAACAATATCGGGAAGGAGCATTATGGTGCGGAGCTGGGTGCTGAAGCAAAAATTTATAAAGGTCTCAGCGTGACTGCAGCCGCAGCAATCGGAAGATTCAGATACAACACACGTCAAAGTGCAACGGTAACTGTAGACAACAGTGCTGCAGTAGTTGAAAATGATGTCACAGTATATTCTAAAAACTTTTTCGTTCCTACACCACAAGAGGCGTATACTTTGGGTTTCGACTACCGCTCTCCTAAGTTTTGGTTTGTTAACATGAACATCAACTTTTTTGACAACATGTATATGGACTTCAATCCTGTAAGAAGGACTGGATCTGCTATTAACGGCTTAGAAGCTGGATCTCCACTTTGGAATCAGATTATTGACCAAACTCGTTTGGATGCCCAATATACTGTAGATTTTTTTGCTGGATATTCTTGGATGATGAATCGCAAGTTTCCTTCAATGAAAAAAAGAACATTTTTGGTGTTCAACTTTGGCATCAACAATTTGCTTAACAATGAAAATATAGTATCCGGAGGATTTGAACAACTGCGATTTGATTTTGCTGAAAAAGACATCAACAAGTTTCCTGATAAAAGATTTTTCGCGTATGGCTTAAACTTTTTTGCGAGCATGGGGCTTAGGTTTTAACTCAACTGTATTACAACAACTTTAAACGACATAAAACAAATAATATGAACAGAATCGTTAAATTGAACTTTGGATTTCTTCTTACTTCTATGCTGCTGTTAAGCATCAGCGCTTGTAAAAAAACTTTTGATGCGCCTCCAGGACCAGGAGATGTAAACATCGTTGCCAACACAAGTATAGAAGCATTAAAAACCTATCATACCATTCCAGGTGTTTACGATTTAATCACACAAGATGTAATCATTTCCGGTATCGTAACGGCTAATGATAAAAGCGGAAATTTTTACAAACAATTGTTCATTCAAGATACTACTGGAGCTATCCAGATATTGGTAGATGCAAACAGCATTTATACTAGTTATCCTATTGGCAGAAGAGTATTTATAAAATGTAAAGGACTTACTTTAACTGATTCTTACAGTAACATGGTTCTTGGATACAAAGCCATCGTTGATGGTCTTCCATCTATTGAAGGGATTCCCGGAGCAACTGTAAACAATTATATAGTTGGCGGTTCATTAAACAATCCCGTTGAGCCATTATCAGTTACCATTGCTGATTTGGGTACTTCACTTAACAATAAATACATTAATGCTTTGGTGAAATTGGAAGATTATGAATTTATAACTGCCGATACTTCTAAGACTTTTTCTGATACTTCATCTTACAAGAGCACGGCTAACCGTTTGGTTTCTAAAGGATGTGGAAGTGCATTAACACTTACAGTTCGGACAAGTGGTTATGCGAATTTTGCAGGAACTCATGTTCCAACAGGAAATGGAAGTTTGACTGCTATTTATACTATTTACAGATCATCACCAACAAGTAGCACAACTACCAAACAAATGATTATCAGAGATCCATCTGATGTTCAGTTTACTAATGGACGTTGCGGAGCACCACCTCCAGGAACAGTTGTATTGTTGAACGAAGACTTCGAAACACAAACTGCTAATACCGCTTTTCCATACGTTCCAATTACTATATCAGGTTGGACCAATTTGCCTGAAGCATTCACCAGAACTTTTGATGCAAGAATATTTAGTAATAATAAATACGCTTATTTAAGTGGTTTTGGTACCAATGCTGCTGCAGTTACTACTTGGTTAGTAACAAAAGGCTTGAATGTGGATGCGACAACACAAGAAACTTTGTCTTTTGAAACCAAACAAGATTTCTATTTGACAACAGCTCCAGGGGGCACTCCAGTACCTTCAGCATTGAAAATTTTAATTTCAAACAATTTTACCGGAACTGGTAATCCATGGGCAGCTGGTGTTAACTGGACTGACATTACTTCATTGGCGACTTTATCTCCAGGAAGTACAACTTCAAATTATCCAGCTGCATATACTCCTTCAGGTACAATTGATTTGAGTACTTATACAGTTACTATCTACATAGCATTCCGTTATGAAGGTGCTGATCCAGCAGGAACTACAACAGATAAAACATCTGCTTGGGAGATTGATAATATTAAAGTATTTGGGTTATAAAATATTATAGCATTCATTTTAAAGAGCCATCTTAAAAAAAAGATGGCTCTTTATTCAGATAATAGTTCTTCAGTAATGGTTTTCAATAGTATTAAAAATAAATTTCAACAATAATGAAAAGATTTTTTACTTCTTTGACAAAAACAACGAACCGCATTCAGCTTTTCTCGTTTTTGGTTTTATTTGTTTTCGCTACAACAAATGTAAAAGCACAGGTTTTGATTACAGCATCAGGTTCTCACGCGCAAAACTTCGATGGCTTGTTGAATACAGGTTCTGGCCCTTGGACAGACAACACCACTATACCTAATTGGTATTCTCAAAGAACAGGAACGGGTGCTACTTACTCGGCAACTACAGGTTCTGCCAATGCAGGTGGGTTATATAGTTTTGGTTCAACAGCAGCAACTGATAGAGCCTTGGGCAGTATTGGATCAAACAACGTTGTAGCCGGAGGATTTGCTCATGGTGTTCAATTTAAAAATACTTCCGGAGGAACTGTTACTGACCTTAAAGTAAGTTATACCCTTGAACAATGGAGATTTTCCGGTGCGTTAAGCGTTCACCAATTGTATTGCTATTATAAAAAAAGTGTTTCAAGAATTGATAGTTTGAATCCTCCTGATACTTTTCATATTCCTCCTGTTGATATCAATGCCATCAATGGTTGGACACAAGTCCCTGGTTTGACTTTAAATGGTCCTAT
>CANHLV010000010.1 GCA_947461495.1 Chitinophagaceae bacterium | reverse complement strand
TACTTCCTGAAATAAGTGAAAAACTAATCCCTTATTCAGCTGCAATCGTGTTGTTCTCATCCGGAAATCTAATGTTGATTTTGTTTCAGGGTTTTTTATCTGCTCAAAAGAAATTCAATTTGCAGAATTTGATATTAACATGCAGTAATATGTGCTTATTGATTTATTTATATTCCTTACCTAAAGGAAAAATTTTGATTCCTACAATTTCTCTTGCATATGGGCTACTCTATTTTATACAAGGCATTTTGATAATTGGTTTCAGTTATCAGAAAAAAAATTCAATTCCTGTTCAAATTGAATGGCCTGCATTTTTCAAACATGGTGTATTTATAATGATTTCTTCTTTGGTTTATTTTTGTTTTTTAAGAACAGATAATTTTTTCGTAGAAAAATATTGTTCAGGTATAACATTGAGTAACTATGTGCAATGCGGAAAAGTAGGGCAGTATTTTATCTATTTTTCTTCGGTGATCAGTTCTACATTGTTGCCATTTTTAAGTTCGGAAAAAATTACTTCATCTTATCAGGAGTGGAAGCAATTGATAAAGCCATATTTTATTTTTATCATTACAGGCGCGTTGTTGTTAATGCTAACTGGAAGTATAATTTACCCATTTGTATTTGGAAATGATTTTGCAGAAATGAGTAATTATATGATTATCCTATTACCGGGATTTGTTTGTCTGGGATTGCTGACGCTCATTAATGCAGCTTATTTGAGTAAAGGAAATGTAAAACAGATTTTCAAAGGTGATCTCATAGGTTTTTCAATCGTGCTTATTGCAGATACATTTCTAGTGCCTCAATATGGCGTTTATGCTGCTGCAATAGTAAGTTCAATTAGTTATGTAATTGTGTTTTTATACTTGTGGAAGGATGTCAGAAAGCAATTCAACGAATCTTAATTTATTATTCAACAATTGAAGAAGTTATTTCTATTCAAATTATACAAACATTCACCATTGGCATTTACATTGGTATTGTTGTTTATTTTTTCATACTTATTTTTCTTTTCTAAAAAAATGGACATGATTGTTTTTCCGTACAATGATATGTTCAGTTCGAAAATTCAAAATTCAAAATTCAAAAAATGTTATTTTGTAAAATTGAATAACGAAAGAATAAAAATTTCTCATTTCCCTTATTGGAAGAAAGATATATTGGAACAAACACCTTCCAAATACACAAGTTACTTCAATGCTAATCACCAGAATCAATTGTCAATCTTTTTAAAATCAAAATTTAAAGATTCTTCAACATTGTTTTTTCTTGAAAACAGATTGACACCATCAAAAACAAATCAAGCTGATTGGCTAAGATGGTACGTTGGCTTTTCCGGAAAGAAATTAAATAAAGGCGACAGCATATTGTTAGTTGAATACAGCATTTCAAATGAAACAAATTTTCCAATACTGATAGATTCCTCGACTATTTGTAAATCAATATTGAAATGATGATGGAGACAACAATACATACTGGAAATTATTTTCGAAAAAGTTTATTCTTTATCATTTTTATAGAATTTTCTCTGTTCATTTTTTCAGGTGTCAGTTTTCAAGGGCTATATCAAGTCCCTTATTTCAATTTCGGAATTGATACTGTATATTGGTTGTTTTTTTTATTACAAATCCCACAATTTATATTCAGTCATCAAATAGTTGGGTTGATTTTAGACCTTTCAATTTTGTTATTATTGATTTATAGTGTTTTTATTAAAGAAAACATTATCATCACATGGTTATTGTTTATTTTATTAATGTTGTACTATGTGAGTCTTACTGCAACATTGGGTCATAGGAATTATCAAACCGGTTTTTTTATCATAATCATTCCTTTTTTGTTTTCAAGTCCAACAAATAGAAAATATGCATTTGAAGGCATCAGGTATTTTTATATTTTTTTCTATTTTTCATCCGGCATTTTTAAAATCATCAATTATGGCATATTTGAACCATCGATGATGACTACAACTTTAAAACAACAATTCATTCCATATTTTCTAGAGTCCAATTTAAGTTGGAGGACTACTTTAAATTTATTGCTGATAAAACATTGGGTAGCTTCATATATTTTATTTTGTACTACAGTTGCTTTAGAGTCTTTTTTTGTAATTGGTTTTTTTACAAAAAAATGGGATCACGTACTTGGAATTCTATTGATATTTTTCCATTTTTCTAATTGGATAATCATGGATATTTCACCCATCGGTCAATTTTCTATTATTTTTTATTTTCTTATAAGTAATAAATTTAGCTCGAAAGTTAATGGATAATAAAATCAACCACTAGCGAAGGAATTTGAATTTGTTGAGGTTGCGATTTAAATCATACTATAAAACATGAAAATGAATTACTATTTATTAATTTTGTCTTTTTTAAAAGGTGATTTTATTTAAATGAACTTAACACAATGCACCTATATACAAAGACACATATTAAGCTAACTATACTTTTTTTTGTTTTTTTTCAAAATTTATCATCAGTCACATTCGCAAATGACTCTGATTTTGTGAATTGCAACCATGCATGGAAGATCGTAATTTTAGGTTCATCCACGGCATATGGAACGGGAGCTACAACTTACGACAGTTCTTGGGCCGGCAAATTTACCAGCTATATTTTGAGAAAAAATACAAGTAATCAGGTGATTAATTTAGCAATATCCGGGTTGAGAACTTATCAAAATTTAAGGCCCACCGGTTATATTCCCCCTTCCGACCGGCCTTATCCCAACTCCACAAACAACATCACTGCTGCTATAGCTTATCATCCTGATGCCATAATCATTAACATGCCATCAAATGATGCTGCTGATAATTATTCTTTAGCTGAACAACAAGCTAATTTTGAAGCGGCAATGTATTTGGCAGATTCAGCAAGAATTCCGGTTTGGGTAACTACTACTCAACCCCGAAATTATTTAAACGCTTTACAAACACAAAGCCTGATAGATATGAAGAATTGGATTCAATCTAGATTCGGAAACAAATCAGTCAATTTTTGGGATGATGTTGCAAACCCTGATGGGACAATCAATCCAATTTACGGTTATGACTATGTTCATGTAAATAATTTGGGACATCAGCTTTTTTATTCTAGAATGTTAGCCGAAACAATTTTAGATAGTTTATGCAACCGATTGCTCAACCCTTGTAATTTTTCTGTTTCTGCTTCAATTTCAGGTATTGCGAATGCTTGTGGAAATATGGGAATTGGAGATAGTGCCGTATATTCTATAAATGCCACCGATGCCAGCTCATTTTTATGGTCTGTTTCGAATTCTTCTACAATGGGGATTAGCGTTAATAGGGCTTCAAATCTTGTAAAAATAAAATATTCGTCATCTTTTACGAGTGGAACCATTATCGTTAATGTAACAGGTTGCAACAATTCTATTATTTCGAGGTCATTAAGCATTACAAAAACTATTCCGGGTGCACCATCATCAATTACAGACGAAAATGGCAATGCCGCAACAAGTTATATTTGTCCTTTTATTGGAGGCAATAATGTTACTTATGTTGCTACACCACCTGCCAGCAATGCGTCGTCTGTAATTTCGTATCGTTGGACCTTACCTTTAGGTGCTTTACTTGTAAGGGTTAACAACGCAGATTCATCAAGTATTACAATAAGATTTCCTTCTGTTCCTTTATCTCAAACATTATCAGTTGTTGCTGTTTCAGGATGTGGGAATTCAAGTTCAAAAACATTGATTTTGAATTCTACAATTCCTGTAGCACCTTCAACAATTACAGGACTCACAGATATATGCCCTTTTATTGGCAATGCCACTCAAAGTGAAAATGTCACTTATACAGCTTCCATTTCTAATAATGCAGCATCCTATTTATGGTCTATACCTTCAGGAGTTACTTTGATTTCTGGCCAAGGTTCCAATATCATAAACGTGAAATTTTCGGCTACTTTTATTTCTGGTACAATTTCTGTTCAGGCAATTAGCCCGTGTGGAAACAGTGGCATCAGGTCGATACTTGTTTATAAAAGAATGGCAGCGGCACCAACTACCATTCAAAAAGAATATTTTCCAACTTCGATAGCTGCAGTGACTAATGTTTGCGGTGTGAATTCAGAAATTTACAAAATAAGAAAAATAGCCTATGCTACTTCTTACAACTGGTCATTTAATTTGGGTACTAAAGTTACAATTAACCATATCAATGGATTGGGTATCAATGATACTGCTGTAATTGTAACTTTTTTATCAGGATTTACAAAAGATACACTAAGCGTAAATGCTGCTACAGCATGTAATGTAAGTGCCACAAAAACATTAGTATTAAGCGCTAATTTGTTACCGCCAACCCCTACAAATATCATTTCGAATTCAGGAAATTATAATCCTTGTTTGGGTAATCAAGTATCCTATTCTGTAGCTGTTTCATCTCCAACATCATCTCAAACAGCTGCTACATTTTATAGATGGACAATTCCAATTAATTCATCCATCATTGCTGCAACAACAGATAGCTCAACTGTAACAATAAAATTTAATACAGGATATGCAGGAGGAGTGATTACAGCAAAAGGGCAAACTGCTTGCGGGCAATTAGGAACTGCTAAAGCAATAAATTTACAATATCTGCCACCTACACCAAAAAGCATAGCATCCTCAAGAAATATTTACAATGCTTGTATAGGATCGACATTGTCATTTTCTGTTGTCGTTTCTATTCCAACAAGTACTCAAATAGCAGCATCAATTTACAGATGGACAAAACCGGCCTATACAACAATTATAAGCGCAAATTCAGATAGTTCAACAATTACCTTGTCATTCAATACGGGTTATACAGGTGGGAGTCTAAGTGTAAAAGGACAGACGCCTTGTGGTGTGTTAGGCAATGCAAAGACTCAATTTCTTACTCATGTGGGATGTAGTTCAGGTACCAAAATAGCGTCGAGGTTAGAAACTGAGACATTGAAAAATGAAGCCTATATTTCCCCAAACCCTAATAATGGAAGCTTCATGTTCAGAGCAGGACGTTTAAGCAAAAAAAATAACCAGGCTACTTTAATGATTAGCGATATCAATGGTCGAGTTATTGCAACATTTCAACTTAATGCTCAAAACGACCAATTTGAATATTTCGTAAAACAACTACAATTACGCCCAGGAATTTATTTTGTGAGGATAATCGAAGATGGATATTCTAGCGTAACAAAAATGATAATTACAGAATAATCTACCTTTTTAATTTAGTAAGAATTTAAAGGGTAATTAAGGAATCCAGTGGTTATTAATATCATAAACTTTTTTACATCTTTTTGATTGGTTATTTTTTTTAAGCTTATTTTAAAATAATGTTTGATAGCGATTAGTTTTTAATTATTTTTGCAATTCAAAACATGGTAGTTGTAGCTCAGTTGGTTAGAGCATCAGATTGTGATTCTGAGGGTCGTGGGTTCGAGCCCCATCAATTACCCCAAAAAGGTTGTCTTAAATGACAACCTTTTTTATTTATAACTGCGCTTACATTAATTTATTTGTCACAATATTTTACAACTGCAATATTTGGGTTTAACAAAACATTATTCAGAATCATTGTTTCAACTTTAATAATAAAATGCTATTTTCCGTTACTTTTACAAAATGCAAAAAATTGCTGATTTCATTATGAGTAAAAAATTCATCACCGTAATTTTAGTTTTAACCGTATTCGCCTTGTTTTTAAACTATCAATCTCAAGGAAGAAACGATAATGACGATCCTAAAGCAAAACACGCTAAAATTTTAAGGAACGTCAGAATATTATTAGAACAAGGTCATTTCAATCCCAAAAAAATTGATGATAAATTCAGTGAAGAACTTTTAAAGAGTTTTGTTAAGGAATTAGACGACGAGAAAACGATATTTTTAAAACCTGATATTGAAAGTTTCAAAAAGTTTCAATATAAAATGGATAATGAAATTCAGGGTGAAGCATTAGAATCTTTTTATGAAATCAGCAATGTTTATCTTAAAAGAATGAATGAAGTTTCAAGCATACCTGAACAAGTGTTAGCAAAGTCAATGGATTTTTCAATAGATGAAAAAGTTCAATTGGATGCTGAAAAATCGAATTATTCAAAGAATGAAGCAGAAAGGTACGATCTCTGGCGCAAGCGATTAAAATATGCTGTATTAGGTAAATTTGTTGACTTGCAAGAAGAAAGAGAAAAAAATAAGGACAAAAAGGATTTTGTGTTTAAAGCCGATTCTACTTTGGAAAGAGAAGCCAGAGAACAAATAAAAAAACAGATGGGTCGGTATTTTTCAACAAAAAAGAACAGAGAAAACGAGGAAAGTAACTTTAGTATTTATATCAATTCCATAACAGGATTGATGGATCCGCACACTAATTATTTCCCGCCTATTGATTTGAGATCTTTTAACGAATCCATGAGTGGAAGATTTTTTGGCATTGGAGCCCAACTGAAAGAGGATGATGGTAAAATAAAAATTTCAAGTCTAGTTAGTGGCGGTCCTGCTTGGAAAAGTGGTGAATTAAAAGAAAATGACGAAATTATTAAAGTGGGACAGGGCAATGAAGAACCGGTAGATGTTACGGGATATGCAGTTTCAGATGCTGTAAAATTAATCAGGGGGTCGGAAAAAGGAACTGAGGTTAGACTAACAGTAAAAAGAGCTGATGGATCAATTAAAGTAATTGCATTAACAAGAGATGACATTAAATTAGAAGATACATTCGCAAAATCAGCTATCATCAATGGAACAAATAAAATCGGATATATTTATTTACCTGAATTCTATGCGGATTTCGAAAGACCTAATGGGGCCCGTTGTGCTGCAGATGTTGCCAAAGAGGTGGAGAAGTTGAAAGCAGAAAATGTAGATGGCATTTTACTTGATTTGAGAAGCAATGGCGGCGGATCGCTATACGATGTGGTACAAATGGCAGGTTTGTTTATTAAGGAAGGCCCGATTTGTCAAGTTAAAGGTCGTGATGAAAAGGCCAATATTTTAAAAGATAGAGACCGAAATCTTCAATATGATGGTCCTTTGGCTGTTATGGTTGATGGTACAAGTGCCTCTGCTTCAGAAATTTTTGCAGCTGCCATTCAAGATTATAAACGAGGTTTAATTATTGGTGCTTCTTCAACTTATGGAAAAGGTACTGTTCAACGTAATATTTCATTGAATCCTGATAATGATCTAGGAATAGGAAGTTCTAAATCTAATGATGATATGGGTTCTGTAAAACTAACCTTACAGAAATTTTACAGAATCAATGGAGGGGCAACCCAGTTAAGGGGTGTAGTACCAGATATCGTTTTACCTGATCGTTATGATTATTTAAAATTCAGGGAAAAAGATAATCCCAGCGCATTAAAATGGGATGAGATACCTCAGGCAGACTACGAAAAATGGGGCAAAGGTGCAGATATCTCTCAAATTGCAACAGTTATAAATGATGAGGTTTCTAAAAACATCACTTTCAATAATATCAAAGAGAATGTAAACTGGCTTGAAAAATATAGCGATAAAGAATATTCTCTCAATATCACAAAATACAAACAGGAACAAAATAAACTTAAGGAAGTATTGAAAAGTTTAGATAATTTAAATAAACTATCTGCTCCAATGAATATGATAAATTTAAAAGCAGACTCAACTGCTATTTATGCGGCAGAAGATAAAATAGAAAAAAATAAACAGTGGTTAAAAATCAGAAACTCAGATGTATATATTGAAGAGTCCATTAAAGCTTTAGATAAATTAATAGCATTGGAAAATACTGCTAAAAACTCGAATTAATTAATTATGTCATTAGCCCAATATTGTTAGTCCCCTAAATCTCCCAAAGGACAACTTTGATTATGATTTTTTGTTAGTAGCATACTTTATTCAATCAGCTTTCATATGAAAGCTGATTTTTTTTTGTAATTAGCATTACACCTCGTTAATATTTGTAAATTCGTTTCCGGTAAAATGTTTTTTTATTTTATTCTACAAACATGTCTAAAGGGGTTCAACAAAATATAAACGATTTTAATGCCATTTTTTTTATTGGTGTGGCAGGAACGGGTATGAGCGCGATTGCCCAATATTTATCCGGAATTGGGAAAAAAGTAAGTGGCAGCGATCGGTATTTTAAAACAGGTGAATTCAATGATACCCAATCGAAACTTGTAAATTCAGGTGTAACCTGTTATGTTCAGGATGGCAGCGGAATAGATCAAAATACTGAATTGATTGTAGTGTCTACAGCTATAGAAGATTCTGTTCCAGAGGTTCAGATAGCCAAATCACTTTCCATACCCATTGTCAAAAGAAGCGAATTGCTGGCGATGATTGCTGCCAGCAAGAAGACTATTGCTGTTGGTGGAACATCCGGAAAAAGCACCACTAGTGCTATGCTTTTCGACATTCTTCAACATGCAGGAATGGACCCAAGCATAATCAGTGGGGCCGGGTTGGTGAGTATTATAAAAAACGGTAAAATTGGCAATGCACATGTTGGAAAAGGAGAGTGGTTGATTATTGAAGCTGATGAAAGCGATGGGTCTATCGTACAATATCATCCGGAAATTGGATTGTTGTTAAATATCGACAAAGATCATCAAGAGATTGAAGAGCTGGTTTCCATTTTTAATACTTTTAAATCGAACACCAAAGATATTTTCATTGTTAACCAATGTAACAAACTCACGGCTCCTTTATCAGCCGATAAATCTAATGATTTTTCTACAAACAAATCTTTAGATGCTGGCTTTATCGCTGAAAATTTTCATCAGGAAAGATTAAAAATAAGTTTCAGTATCAAAGACCAGCTGTTTGAAATGAATACAGTAGGCCGACATAACATGGAGAATGCTGTTGCGGCAGTTTCTGTTGCAGCGCAACTTGGAGTGAATTTAAAAACATGTGCTGAAGCTTTGAAAAATTACGAAGGTATATACAGAAGACATCAACTACTTGGTATCAAAAATGGCATTTATGTTATTGATGATTATGCACACAATCCTGTAAAGTGCGCTTCTTCAATTGAAGCCTGTCAGCATATTTCACCCAAAGTAATTGCCTGGTTTCAGCCTCACGGTTACGGCCCCACGCGTTTTTTAAAAAATGATTTTATTCAAGAATTTATAAAAGTACTGAGACCGGAAGATGAGTTGTGGATGAGTGAGATTTTTTATGCTGGGGGTACTGCCACCAAAAATATTTCAGCCAATGATTTGATTGTAGACATCAAGGGAGCCGGAAAACAAGCTTTTTTTATTGAGAATAGAAATGATTTTCTAACAGCGGTTCGTCCACACTTGACTGACAATTGTGTGTTGTTGCTGATGGGTGCCAGAGATCCCGGACTTGAAATTTTTAGTAACACAATATTTGAAAATTTATAATTGAATATCCATCTGCCTTAATGACCATTTTAATCAGAAATATTGCCTCTCTTTTCAATGTAAGAAGCGAAAATAATTTGCTTCGAGGTGAAGAATTGGCTATTCTTCCAAAACTTGACAATGCTTATTTGATCATAGAAAATGGCTTGATTGCTGATTTCGGAAGCATGGAAAATTTGAAATCTGTTAAAGCAAACAGTTTTGAAAATATAATTGACGCTTTTGGACAATTTATTTTACCTGCTTGGTGCGACAGTCACACGCATATTGTGTTTGCTGGAAGCCGTGAGCACGAATTTGTTGATAAAATTAACGGGCTTAGTTATGCTGAAATCGCAGCCAAAGGTGGTGGTATTTTAAATTCTGCAAATAAACTCCATGAGGCCAGTGATGATCAGTTGTTTAATGAGGCATGGAAAAGACTTGAAGAAATTGCTCATTTTGGAACAGGTGCCGTAGAAATCAAAAGCGGGTATGGGTTGACGGTAGCATCCGAGCTAAAAATGCTGAGGGTAATCAAAAAACTCAAAGAGAAATCCACGCTTTCGATCAAATCCACATTTTTGGGCGCACATACCTTTCCATTGCATTATAAAGAAAATCATGAAGGTTATATCAATGAAATCATTGACGAAATGCTCCCTGTAATCGCAACTGAAAAATTAGCTGATTATATAGATGTGTTCTGCGAAACAGGTTTTTTCTCTCCTGAAGAAATGATTAGGATTTGTAAAGCCGGTAAAGCATTGGGATTGAAACCAAAATTACATGTTAATCAATTAAATAGTATCGGAGGTATAAAGGCCGCGATTGAATTGGATGCAATCTCTGTAGATCATTTGGAAACAATGACAGATCAGGATGTCGCTGACTTATCAGGTTCATCAACCATTGGTACATTATTACCAACCGCAGCTTATTTTTTAAGAATGCCATTCCAACCTGCAAGACAATTAATTAAATCTGGATGTGCTATTTCACTGGCCAGTGATTTCAATCCCGGTTCTTCGCCCAGCGGGAATATGAATCAAGTGGTTTCTATGAGTTGTATACAAATGAAAATGCTGCCCCAAGAAGCTATCAATGCTGCCACAATAAATGGCGCTTATGCAATGGAACTGGAAAACGAAGTTGGAAGTATCATGAAAGGTAAAAAAGCCAATCTGATTTTTACAAAGCCAATTCCATCAATTTCTTATTATCCATATGCATTTGGAAGCAATCTGATTGATAAAGTCATGATTGCAGGAAATATCTTGTAATAAAAAAATAAAAACCAAAAATATGTTATCATTAATTGAATGTGTACCCAATTTCTCAGAAGGAAATGATTTGAATATTATCAAACAAATTACAGATCAGATTGAGTCTGTTGAAGGAGTGAGATTATTGAATGTGGATCCAGGAAAAGCGACCAACAGAACTGTGGTTACAATGGTCGGCGAGCCCAACGCAGTGTTGGAAGCCGCATTCAGAGCGATTAAAAAAGCTGGAGAGTTGATAGACATGAGTAAGCATAAAGGAGAACATCCACGAATGGGCGCTACAGACGTTTGTCCGCTAATTCCAATTGCCAATATCTCAATGGAAGAAACTGCAGTTTTTGCTCAACAGTTGGCAAAAAGGGTTGGAGAAGAGCTAAATCTTCCGGTTTATTTATATGAAGCTGCTCAACCCAAAAAAGAAAGAAGCAATCTTTCGATTATTCGTACGGGTGAGTATGAAGGGTTTGCTAAAAAAATATTGTTGCCCGAATGGAAACCTGATTTCGGACCAGCTATATTTGATGCCAAAAGAGGAGCTACTGTGATTGGAGCTAGAGATTTTTTGGTGGCTTACAACATCAATTTGAATACAACATCAACAAGAAGGGCGAATGCAGTAGCTTTTGACATCAGAGAAGCAGGAAGAACCAAAAAAGAAAATGGCAAGGTAGTAAATGATGAAAATGGCAAGCCAATTGTAATTCCCGGAAGTTTGAAATGTGTGAAAGCGATTGGATGGTATATTGAAGAGTATGGAATTGCTCAAATTTCGATTAATCTTACCAACATCAATGTGACACCTGTGCACATAGCTTTTGATGAGGCCTGTAAAAAAGCTGATCAACGTGGGTTACGCGTTACCGGTAGTGAATTGGTTGGCCTCATTCCTTTGAAGGCAATGACAGACGCCGGGAAATATTTCCTAAGAAAACAAAATCGTTCAACTGGAGTAAGCGAAAAAGAATTGATAAAAATCGCTATTAAATCTATGGGATTAGATGAATTAACACCCTTTAAGCCTGAAGAAAGAATCATAGAGTATATGCTTGCAGACAATCAAAAGAAACTTATAGATATGTCCTTAGCCGCTTTTGCAGATGAAACTGCGAGTGAAAGTCCGGCTCCCGGAGGTGGTTCAATAGCAGCATATGTGGGATCTTTGGGTATTTCTCTAGCAACAATGGTGGCTAATTTATCTTCTCATAAACAAGGATGGGACGAGCGTTGGGAAGAGTTCAGTAACTGGGCAGAAAAAGGACAAGAAATAAAAGACCAGTTATTAAAACTTGTTGATGAAGATACCCATGCGTTCAATAAAATAATGGCGGCTTTTGGGTTGCCCAAATCTAATGATGAAGAGAAATTTATCAGAAAACAAGCCATACAAGAGGCAACCAAATATGCTATAGAAATCCCATTTAAAGTGATGAATCTGGCATTTGAAAGCTTGGAAATCATAAGGGCCATGGCTGTTGATGGCAATCCGAATTCCGTTTCTGATGCAGGCGTTGGCGCATTGTGCGCACGTGCTGCTGTTATGGGTGCATTCATGAATGTGCGAATTAACGCTACCGGTTATGATGATAAGGAATACGTAAATAAAATGCTGGCAAAAGGTTCTGAAATTGAAAACCTGGCTATCCGTGCAGAACAAGAAATTCTTAAAATCGTTGATGGTAAAATAGTCAATTAAAATTTATTGCATTTCATGATTTTCAACGTTTTATTAAATTTATCCTTTATTTTAATGTGATAAATTCCGGTTGGAAATTTTTTTATGTCAAGTCGGATATCATTTTTACCATTGACAATGTTTGATTTTTGATACAGCATCACAGACCCTGTTCCATTAAATATCTCAATATTTATTTGTGTGATGATTTTGGCATTAATGACAATCGAGATGAAATCTTCAGAGGGGTTAGGATAACAATTTGAAATCTCAAATAAATCAGTATTATTGGTCAGCGATATCGTTTTCGAATAAGCGAAATCGTTATTTTGTTTTATTGTTTTTAAACGGTAGTAGTTTGTACCGGGGAAAGGCTTGTTATCTGTTAATGTGTATAAAAGTGATTGGTCCGTATTAACGATTCCAGTCTTTTCAAAATTTATAGCATCTTCACTTTTTTCTAATTCAAATTTCATCAAACCATCAAGAGACTTTACTTCCCAATTGATAATTGCTTTTTTGTTGATCATTCTTCCATAAAAATTCAATTCATCTAATGGTAAAATCTGACAAACAGGAATGGGGCATGTGTTTTGTGCAGTTATTCCTGACAAGGAACTTATTGAGGTTACATAATCTATTCCTCTGTAACAATTATCTTTAAGGTGGTAATCTAAAAATGGAATTAATAATGCAGTCACTTTTTCATAAACAGTAGCTACAGAAATAGGCGAACTGTTGCAACCGCTGCTGATTTGTCCGAATGTGCAAGTGAAATTATTATCTGCAAACTGGCAATGAGTAGCGCCTGTAATGTTGGCAATGGATTTACAAGAATTAACTACATTGTTATACATAGCTTGCTGAACAGAAGGGGCTACAATACAATCGTTACTTCCACTGAAAATCAATGTCGGGATGTTAACAGTAGATGCTGCAGTTGTAGCAGATGGATTGGTTTCTGCAGCAGACATATTGAACAATCCAAAAATCAATGGATTTTGAGTTGCTGCTGCTAAAAAACTACAACCGCCACCCATAGAATGTCCTCCAACAGCTGCTTTATGTATTAATCGATTGTAAAACAAGGAGCCTGAATTCAAATCGGTATTAATAATAGCATTACAAAGGAAAGATAAATCTTTTCCGAAATTATCATGCGAAGGCGCAAAACCCGTTTCAGTAGATGGGAACGCTGCTACATAGCCATATTTAGCAAGTGTGTCCCCAAGTTTTGTATACGAACTTGTACCAAGCGAAAATCCATGTCCAAAAACCACAACTGGAAATCTTGTATTACCACTTGCTATAGATACATTGTTACCTGCAGTGTTTGCAGGATAATAAATATCTGTTGGTATTTGTCTATTCCTACTGATATCAGTAAATGTAATTGTAGTCTTACCTGACTGAAAGTTTTGAGCAAAAATAAAATTAGTAGAAAAGCATAATACAATAATCAGTAAGCTAATATTAGGTTTCATCTTGTTATTTTATTAAATATAATTTTGTAAAATCATTGAAATATAAACATAAAATTACTGAAATCGGATTATGGTTGGTACTTAAAAAGCAATTCAGCATTTTCATTCAAATTGGCACTGGAGTGCAATTCATATCTTTTTTTTCCGGCTTTTACCACAATCAGTGCAGTATTGGGAGGTATTGATCCCAAATTTTCGGCAAACATCACCAAATGATAAATTTTGTTGTAATCCGAAACATCCAGTTCAATTTTGATGGGTTCGGTGCTTAATTTTTGATGACTTACAATAAGTTTACCATCAAAAAAAATACTCACAGTGTCATTGTCAACTATTGCATTATCGAAAATATTCAATTCAATTTTTGGTTCATTGACAATTAATTTGGTGACAGTTTTCGTTTGTCTTTCATTCATTTCTTTATATAAAACCTGGTTCATTTCATTTTCAATTATGGATTGTTTCAATGTGTCATTAATTGTTAAGCTGTCATTTATTTCTTTATTAGGATGTTCAATATCTTGAGTTGTTTTCTGAATATTCTTTTTTTTGTTGTTGAGTTTGGGGTCTTTATTTTTTGCTATTTCAGGCTGGTTGATATTATTTTGATAACAAATCGACATGCCATCAGCAATTGTTTGAGGTGTATTTGATATTTTTCTGACCCAAAAATTAACTCCACTTTCCATTCCAAAAAAATCCATGGGAGAATCTGATGAAGTGACATTAGCCATCATGATTTTTGAATCTGATTGATCTACTTTCCAGAATTTAATTGTCATCAGGAGGTGATCACCACTTCTTTCAATAAATTGAACCCCCTTCATGTACCAAATTTCAAGGGTAGGGTCGTATTGTCCCTTAAAATATGTTTTACAATAGTTATTTTTATTATCTATGACAACATCATATGTTTGTCCACACAATTCGTTCCCTTTTTGAGTAACCGATAGTTTGAAATATTCATCAGACATGATACCTTCCCAGGTTCCTGTAATGTTTTGGGATTTTAATAATAATATTCCCAATACCATTAAAACAGAAAGAAACATTTTTATTAACATATCAATTAAAATTACATTAAAATCGAATAGGTGCTTACAAGAATTTTATATCATTATTGTTATGTATGTCTAGTCTTTAAAAATCTAATAAAATAAATGTTTTTCAAAACAATTGGTTATTTTTGAAACTCTGTTCCAACTTGTTTGGTTGATTAAAAAATTAATAGCATGTTCAGAAAAAAAATTGCATTCATTCTGGCTACAGCCACAGTGTTAATATCATGTACAAAGGATCCAATACTGGTTGAAACAACAGATCCGGTAGGAAGTCCAATAATAGTGCCACCTGTAGCCCCTCCAACTAGTGCTACAGATAGTACATTAGTCATGGGAAATCCCAGTAATGCAACAACCAATGTTGCAGATTTCAGCAATTATTTGCTTAAAGAAGGTTATTATTCAGTTTCATATAATCGCGACAGAGGGATACCCAATTGGGTAAGTTGGCACACTGTGATCACTGATTATGGTTCAGTGCCTAGACAAGATAATTTCAGAGCAAACACATCATTACCAACAGATTGGTATAAAGTAGACAATTTAAGCTACAGTTCAAGTGGCTTTGACAGAGGACATATGTGCCCATCAGCTGACCGAACTACTTCAATTGCAGCAAATTCTTCAACATTTTTAATGACGAATATAGTTCCTCAGGCACCTCGTAACAATCAGATTACATGGGCGGGATTAGAAGACTATTGTAGAACCTTGGTTCAGTCTGGAAGTGAATTGTACATTATTTCCGGAGCTTATGGAGAGGGAGGTACAACAACAACAGGAGGGCTGGCAACGTCTATAGATAATGGTAGAGTAGTCGTTCCTGCTAATGTTTGGAAAGTTGTAGTCGTTTTAGCAAATGGTTCAAATGATTTGAATAGAGTCAACACAAGTACAAGAGTGATTAGTGTTGTAATGCCTAATAACGATAATCTAAATACCGATTGGAAAACATACAGGACTTCAGTTGATTTTATTGAGCAGGAGACAGGGTATGATATTTTATCAAAAGTATCAACAGGTATTCAAAATGCTATAGAATCAAGAATCGACAATTTGTAATTAAGAATTAATAAAATTAGTTTATCTGTATTTTTATTGCATCATTTGACTACATTAAAAATTAAAGTTATTATGAAAATTCTATTTCTAAATTTAGCTGTTTTATTAACTTTTTCTGCTACTGCCCAGAAAAAATCGACAAGTTCAAAAAACAACACAAATTCGACCAATAGCTCAAAAACTGTTACTGCTCCTCAATTAAATCAACAATATGATAATGCTACTGTGAATGTGGTTACCAAAAATGAAAAAGTTGAAAAAAGTAGTAATATAGAAGAAAAATATAAGTTCATCATCAATCAAAATGCCTCAAAAATTAAAGAAGTTGAAGATAAATTGACGGCTAAAAAAAATGAGTTAAATAAAGTTGATAAATTAAAAAACAACAATTCAATTAACACAGACATCCAGAAAGCCAGAGTTGATATGCTTTCGGAATTTTTAGGTAAAGAGGTAGCAGAATACTATTTGAAGCAAAATAAATACAACTAATTTTTAGATTTTTTGGATAAATTACTTCCTTAATCCTTCTATATCCTTAATCTCCTTGCTATTTTTAATATTAGCATTTAATTGCATTCCATTGCTAGGATGGAAAATGAATTTAGATTTATTTTTAAAGATTCTTTGCAATAATAAACAAGCCCAATCGTTTATTATGATTCACCAATGTAAGTAGTGAAACTAGATTGGGTTGAATTTTATATATTCAAAATCGAACACTTCTGCGAGCTCAAATAGTAAAAACACTAAGTTTATTTACTCGTCTTATTGATATTTTCCCTCTATTTTAATT
>CANHLV010000009.1 GCA_947461495.1 Chitinophagaceae bacterium | reverse complement strand
GGTTCTCCTTGTTCTACAGAATCTTTAAAATTATACAAAATACTAGGAGCCACAGCTCCCTCAGGCGCAGGAGTAGCGTTGATACGGAGATATCTCAATTGATTGGGTGTGATAAATTTATCGTCTTTATTGTTTATTTTAATTTTAAGATAAGGGTATTCATGTGCGTCTATAAAGCCAAGACTAGTATCTGTAGAAGGATACAAAGTCGCTAATTGTTGTGCGTTACCATTTTGACGAATACCCCAAATGTCTAATTTGACAGAATCAGTGTTCTGAAGATCAGTTGTACTTCCTCTCCAATGCAAAGAGCTCCATTGTGTGGCCGGCCCAAATACAGGAGATTCAATTATACCTTCTGTACTTATGGAGTTTAGATTGAAAGTCTGATCAATATAAGATGAATCCTGAGGACCCACCATTTGATAATTAGCAAAGCTTGTACTACCTTTTTTAAAGAAATAAAGGAAGGGCAGATTACGGGTAAAACTATCTATTTGTGTAAAGCCAATTGATTTTAATTTATGATATAAAGAATTTCCTGAACCTAACACAGTTGTATCTGCCATCCACTGATTTATGTAATTATTGGTTGCCAAACTATTGCCAAGATTAGTGATTGCTACATACATGCCAACAGGTATCGAATCAATAAAATCCATAGCACTTTTTCTGTAGATAGGATCATTATAGGGATATTCAAAGAATCTTCTGGTAGAATCCTGGGTGGCTGAGTTTCGGCAAACTCGGTAACTACCAAAGCGACCATTGGAAGACGAAACATTTCTATTTTCCCAAGGAATCAAAGTGGCGGTATCAAAAATATAAAACTGTAAAGAATTATATACACAGCCATATAATTCTAGCTGATTGAAATCCAGATTCACATTAATCCTATCATAATCAAAATAAGGAAAAAGACCTGTTCTGATAATCAAATTTTTGGGCTCAGTTTTAAATCTGAAAATTCTATCGGGATCCAATTGAATTTCTTCAAAACTAGACTTCTTATACTGATAATAATGAGACTGATTGTAACCAAAAGAGCTAGAAGCCAAGTAAACAAATGAAAACCCATTCCAAATATAATCAGCTCCATTTCTAGGCACCATCGCTACACGCCAATAATAAACAGTGCTATCAGTAAATGAAAGATTACTGGGAACAAATTCCACAATACCTCCTAGCCCTGATTTGTTATATATTTTTTTAAATGGCGAATTGAACAATTCCGTTGTATCTATTTCCATAACGTAATCTCTGTTGCCGCTTAATGGATTAGCGGTATTGGCTACAAAAGTTATGTTTTGTCGATTTACGATTGAAAAATTATTCGGATATGCCGGTCTTAATTCATCTTCAAAAATGTAAAAATCCTTGCTGATGGTATTATTGGATTCAAATTGTTCCTCTATTCTATCAGTTGCATCCAAAATAACTGTGATGCGATTCAACCCTTTATCGGTTGTGGGGATGATAGGAACTGTTAGCTCAATGGAATCAAGACTTTTTATAGCAGGTATTAACTGACTATATAAAATTCTGATGGTATCATTAGGCAATTTGCGTTTAATCGTAACCGATATAGAATCTCCAACCGCTTTGCCAATATTCTGCATTTTTATTTTCAAGCTGAAACTATTATCTGCAACTGAAATAATGTTTGGACTGATTTTCACCAATGGTTCTTCAATCACAAAATCTGGTTTAGGAAAAGAATTGATTTTAATCGCAGGGTCGGCATGTAAATTAATTTCTTCAACATGTATACGCGTGAAAAAGTCAAGAGAAGGATTATTGCCACCTAACTCTGCAGAAAGCGACTTGATTTGATTGCCAACAGTATTGCCGTACATTGTTTTGCTGAAACGAGTGTACAATGCTGTGTTGTAGAAATTTAAAAAAGGTGGGATGCCAAAATGGGTATCAGCCAAGAATCCAATACTTCCTCTTTGTGGAGCCAATACATATTTTTCAGACAATGTCAAATTGCCGGATAAACGAAGCGGATCAAAAATGTAATAATTACCTGCACTGCAGCCGCTGACATTAAAGAATGGGTATTTTCCGGCATTCTGATATATTTCAGGATTACTGAGATTGAACTCAAATGTGTTTGCGGATGAGTGTCCGAAATATCCTACAAATCCTAGTCCCTCATTGAACAAATCTTCGATTCGCTGACTGCTGGCTTGTTGTATGGCTCCGGTTGAAGTTTTGGAAAAGGTTTCCACATGAGCCCCAAACAAAGTATCCTCAGCTATTTGCTTGTACCCATTCATGTAGTTTTTGAATGTATTATTTTCCAGACTATCCTTGCCACCGGCAACATGAATAATATTTTTCATCCAGCCTTTACTATCAATAGTAGCTCCTGGAATGTTTTGTGCATTCTCATATTCAATCACTTTTTGCAGGTAATCATTTACTTCTTCCCCATTTACGGCGCCTAATCTGCCGATAGGTATTAATGGTACTGCCAATCCGGGTAATGAAGCCAATAAAACATCAGAAGCAGGCCAACCAAAAGTAGTTACCAAATTTAATTTTTCACTGATTGGGTCAGATTCGTTAAATCTTTGATCAATATAATTAACACCTCTTCCAATGATGAATAGATAATTGGGTGCTTGAAAAAATTGTGTTGAAGCAAAACGAATAAAATCCCTAACCGCAGCGGGATGATGTTTGATACCAAAACCGAACTGATCAGTAAGTTCATTGATGTCATAAATTTTTGCATTAAAGCCACCACCTGAAATTGAATTACGATAATTTCTGTAGGCCTCTACATAATTATTGCCACTGCCATCATTGTATAAATTTGAATGGCTGACAATCAAATAATTCCCCTGATTATCTGTATTGGTAAGATTTACAAAATTTCGTTGCGTGAATGAATTAATGTTATGAGGATTCTCCTGATTCATCAGGATAAACTTTCGGGTTTGCGTAGACGCAGATAATACAAATTTCACTTTGCCCGGAGTAGAATTGATTTCACCGAGATAACGTATACCATTGGTGATATCATATAAAACTGGAGCTGTTGTGCCATAATTAAAATTGTCGATAACCAGATAATTTCCCGTAGCAGAAGGTTCCAATTTAAAAGAAAAATATCTGGCATTGGTAAAATTGAAAGTTGAAGGATAAGTAAGTCCAATGCTAGCAACCACAATTCTGTCGTAAATATTTGTAGAAGTGCTGTTCACAAAAACAGGCAGATAGCTTGTGTTTTGTTGCAATAAAGAAATTGGTAAGTTTTGAAGATTCAACTTCTGATAACTGAAATAATCCATACTCACTGGGTTACCATAAGGAGCGGCTGTGATTTCATTTTGATTGAGTTTGATCTTTAGATTTCTGGTATTGGGTGCGGCTCCTACTGCATTCACTCTTACTGAAAGTCCATTAGCCGGACCAGCCATATACACATTCAAATCAAAAAATTCTTTAGCCAAATCACAACATGGGGCTGTTACTACACTCGACCAACCTTCTCCTGGATCATAAGCAGAAGAATATACGTATTCACCTACAGGCTTGGCTTCACCTCTGTTGATTTGATCTTTGTAATAAAAGTCGACATCTCTCATGAAATAGGCATCCGGAGTTGCATTACTAGGTGCTGTATTGGGAACGAATTCATATCGCAAATTGGCAACACCCGAATTTACCGTTAAAAAATAAGCCACGGTATCAGTTTCCAAACTGTATCTATCTGCCAATTGAAAATCGGAATTGCGATACAATTCATTGTCAGCCTTGCCATCATTCATCTCACCCCAAAATTCAATAAAATCAGATGATCCCAAAATTGCATTACTAACTGAAGTGAATATTCGAACTTCAACGCCATTTCTCCACAATTGAAAATCATTGGCATTGATGTTGTTCAAACCTGCAGCTGCAAGCGTAGATTGGGGGATTCTGCACAATGTATCTTTGGCAATTCTGAATTTGTAATAAGTTTTGTTATAATCAATCCAGCTATTGTTCAGCTGCGCATTGAGTTTTGCAACAGCAAGCAACATGAAAAAGAAAATAATTTTTTTACACATAATTAATCTGTTAATGTTAATTTTCATTCTTTTTAATCAGATTGAATTTCAATGAGAATACGTGAGTATATAATGGACTAGATTGATTGGCAAGATTGGTAAAAGCATAATCAATAGTAACATTTTTTATTTTAAATCCTGCACCAAGTGAAGGCTGGTAAATCCATACTTTTTTCTGATTCAACGTGTCTGCATCAGCCAATGCTTTTTGAAAATTGGTGATACCTGCTCTTACAAAAAATACTTTTTTAATTTCTGCCTCCACGCCGAGATGAGGATCAACGCTCATCAATTTTGAGCTAATGATGGTATTTCGTTTGCCATCAAAAGTTAGATCTAAATTGGCTTCTGCAGCTAATTTCACAGATTTATTGATGTCGAATTTATAATTTCCGCCAATAACTAAACGAGGTGAAGTAAGTTCAGTTGATTTTAATGGAATGTCGTTATTGGTCAGATATAGTACCTGCTTTTCTCTTTCAGTAAAATGAAAAGACCAGGCATTGAAAGTTGATGTTAAATCACGGGCTACAGCAGCCAGTCTCCATTTTTTTCCAATCATATTTACGCCAAGATCCACACCAAAACCCCAGGCATTGGCAAATGAACCAACTTTTCGATATATAACTTTTGCATTACCACCGATATTCAAAGTATAATCATTTGTCTTTTTTAATTCCTGAGCATAAGAGAACAAAAATGCATAATCAGCAGAGGAGAAAGATTGGATGTTATTATAATTTAAACTTCCGTCTGGTTCTACAAGAAAAAGGGTGTTGGGAATGTCATCCACTGCAAATCTCAGTAAAGAAAAACCGATAGTACTTTTATTATCCTTGGCAGGAACCGCCAGAGCTGCATAATCATATTTGGCAATGCCGGCGAAATAATCGGCATGCATAAGTGACAGATTGGGATGATCTTTTACTCCTGTTAATCCTGCAGGATTCCAGTAACCGGAAGTTGCATCATCAACAGAAGCGATTTGTGCATTTCCCATGGCGAGGCCTCTGGCACCTGCGCCAATATTTAAAAATTCATTGGAATAGGTTCTGAATTGAGCCTTTGAAAAGTATGGAAATGTGCTTAATGAAATAACGAATAAAACAACTGAAAGCCTGTAGCATTTAGTCAAGTAATTCTTATGAAAGATTTTAATCGAACGCGAATTGTATGTTATCATTGTGGGATTACGTTGGATGATTTCAAATTTACGACTATAAAATCTTTTTGCAACATAAAAAGGCGTCAATAAATCAGTTTTTTCAACTGCTGCAGCTGATTTTTTACTGAATAATAAAATACATTCTGATAATTTTTGCTCATTTTTGCAAAATCAAAAAAGAACCCGTTTATAGTTATGAACCAACTTATCAAGGAATTGCAGTGGAGAGGGATGATACAGGATATTATGCCCGGAACAGAAGAACAACTCAATAAAGAAATGACCTCGGCTTATGTGGGCTTCGACCCTACTGCTGATAGTCTGCATATTGGAAGTTTGGTGCCTATCTTATTGTTGGTTCATTTGCAAAAAGCTGGTCACAAACCAATCGCTTTAGTTGGTGGCGCAACAGGTATGGTTGGCGACCCGAGCGGGAAAAGCGAAGAGAGAAATATGTTGAGTGAAGAGGATTTAAATAAAAATGTAATCGGCGTCAGAAATCAATTGATGCAGTTTTTAAATTTTGATGCTTCAATACCTAATGCTGCCGAACTAGTTAATAATTACGATTGGTTTAAAGGCATTAGTTTTTTAGAATTTATCAGAGATGCCGGAAAGCACATCACAGTGAATTATATGATGGCGAAAGACAGTGTGAAGAAACGATTGGAAGGCGATAATGGGATGTCATTTACAGAATTCACTTATCAGCTGGTGCAAGGATATGATTTCTACTGGTTGTTTAAAAACAAGAATTGCAAATTGCAAATGGGTGGCAGTGATCAGTGGGGCAATATCGTTACCGGTACAGAATTAATTAGAAGAAAAATAGGCGGTGAAGCATTTGCATTTACTTGTCCGTTGATTAAAAAAGCCGACGGAGGTAAATTCGGTAAAACAGAAAAAGGAAATATCTGGTTGGATGCTAATAAAACGACTCCTTATCAATTCTATCAGTTCTGGTTAAACGCTTCTGATGCTGATGCGGCTGCTTGGATTAAAATATTTACATTCTTACCACAAGATGAAATCAATGCATTAATTACAGCACATGAAAGCAATCCGGCAGATAGGATTTTACAGAAAAAACTCGCGGAAGAGCTGACGATTTTTGTTCATGGACAATCAGAGTTTGATAAAGCAGTAGAAACCACACAGAAATTATTCTCAAACACAAAAGCTCCCATTGATGCGTTGAGTGTTGAAGATCTAGAATCAATTGAAGGCATAGTAAGAACTGATTATGCAGCTGATAAAATTAATGCTGGCATTGACATTCTAAGCTTCTTAACAGAAAATACTGTTTTTGAAAGTAAAGGTGCAGCACGTAAAATGTTGCAGAACGGCGGTGTGAGCATCAACAGGGAGAAAATTACAGATTTGCAAATGATGGTGGAGAAAAAACATTTGTTGCATGATAAGTTTATTTTGGTGCAGGTAGGGAAGAAAAATTATTATTTGGTTTCGATATAAGGCGGCCCCCTCAATCCCCCAAGGGGGAAGTTGATCATGTTTTGTTTGGGTTAGCCACGAATTCACGAATTTGTTTCACGCAAGGACCGCAAGGGAGCAAGGACGCAAAGTTTTTGCCACAAAGTCACGAAGGCACAAAGAGTCACGAAGGTTGATTTTATATAACCACGAATTCAAGAATTATTATTTTGACTTTTAAATTTTGAATTTTGAAACTACGAGTTCACGAATTTCAAATAATGTTCCATAGGAACATCTCGTCTTTAGCCCGAAATGTTGTTTTTGTATTTTTCGTTCCATAGGAACGTTTGGTGAGGATTAGCCACGAATTCACGAATTAATTTCACGCACGGATCGCAAGGACGCAAGGTTTTTTGCCACAAAGGCACGAAGGCACAAAGATTCACGAAGGTTGATTTTATATAACCACGAATTCACTAATTATTTCTCATGTAATTTTCTATGTTCCATCGGAACATGTCGTCTTTAGCCCGAAATGTTGTTTTTGTATTTTTCGTTCCATAGGAACGTTTGGTGAGGATTAGCCACGAATTCACGAATTGTTTCACGCAAGGATCGCAAAGGCGCAATGAGTCAAAGAAAAAGTTACAATATAAACGGAGATTTTTTTTATTTCCGAAATTGAAACTTCCCCTTTCGGGGGATTGAGGGGGCTCGGTTTACAAACTCAACCTCAAACACAAATTCACCACCCTCCCATCAATCGGTGCCCATAAAGCATTGAAATGTGGATTAGAGATTGATCCTGTGTACAATGCTTCCTTTTTACTTTGGCGATAGTCTAAAATATTCTCGCAGTTGAGTATAAGATGACATTGTTTCGCAATGGTATAATCAATCATGGAAGCTAAAAATAAATAAGATGGAGTCTTCGTGAAGTCTTGTCTGTATTGATAGCCATTGAAAGAACTCTCTACACAAAATCTTGCTTTCCCCTCCCACTCACGAGTAAGCATATACGACATTCTAAATTTAGGTGTTAATGGAATAAACTGATTATCTGACAAATATTTCCTTTCTGCAATGGTGTAAGTATAACCGGCATACAATTCCCATTCTTCCAATTTCAATTTTATATAGGTATCAAAACCCTTGGTAACAATAGGTTTGGAGGCATTAGCAAAAGAAACGGATCCATTGGATTGTTCGGTGGCAATTACTGGTGTATTCAACTGGGTAAGAAAAAATGCATGATTGATAAAGATTGAATTTTCTTCTCCCCATTTGCCCTTGTAGTTTACTTCTGCATTGTAACCATAAGAACGTTCAGGCTTTACGGCAGTTCCAATTGGCAAGATGTTGATTATGGCATAATCATTAATCTGAGGTGCTAATGCATCAGGAATTTTGTAACCTGCCCCAAATCCTGCTCTGGTTCCCCATTTTTTATTCAGTTGATGGAAGAACGAAACCCTTGGCAATACAAAATTTCCATAGGTCATGTGGTAATCATTACGCAAACCCATTTCAATAGTAGTATTGGATTTAAATTTATAAGAGTACTGAAGAAATGCACCAACTGTATTGTTGCTCACTTTGTTGATGAATGAACTGTCTCCGGATATTTTTTTAAACTGGCTGCCTAAGAAATTCACTCCTCCTACCCAATTGTGTTGTTTTTGATTGATCAAAATGGAGGCTTCAGAAAAATAGTCCAATTGACCTGCATTGAAATTATATTCATGAGTGGTGATGTCTCGTTTGAAATCACTTACAGATCCTTTCAATACAAATTTGTTTTTGCCGGAGAGATTTCTTTCAGCAATGAACTCAGCACTATTTCTGAGAATTTTATTTTTTTCGAAAAACTGATGAATCGAATCAGCATTGTTTTGTATAACCTTCATATCTCCACCCAATCGAGATTCATTAGTGGAAGTAAAACCTGCTGTAATCGTGGTTTTGTTATCCGGATAAAAAAACAATCTGGGATGAATAACAAATGAAGAAGTTCTCGACACATCAGAAAATCCATCATCATTTACATCAACAGCAGATTGATTGGTGACGCCGGCATAGAATGTATATCCAAATTTTTTATATCGCTTCGAGAGAAAACCGTTGATATTGGATTCTTTTAATGTGGTTTGGTTGATAGTAAAAATTCCTACCTGCTGAGATGTTGGTTTTTTTGAAATTAAATTTATTAGTCCGCCAATAGCTCCGGCACCATATAAAGTGGAAGCTGAACCTTTTATCAATTCCACTTGTTTTAAATCTAGTGGTGGAATGCTCATCAGACCGAAGCCACCACTGAAGCCTTCATACAATGGAAGCCCATCGCGTAAAATCTGTGTATATCTTCCATCCAACCCTTGTATTCTTATATTTGAATTTCCTGATACAGCACTTATTTGTTGAATCTGGACACCACTTATATCACCAATAATTCCCAATACTGTTGCAGGTTTTACTGTACTTTCTTCCTTCATTTCTTCAGCATCCAGAATTTCTATTTTGATGGGAGCGTTTTCTATATTTTGATTGGAACGTGTTGATGCTACAATAACTATATCTTCCATTTCAGATGCAGATGGAATCATTTTAGCTGTATATAAACTTGTAGCATTTGACTTATTAACTTTCAAAACATAAGTCTCGTATCCAACTGCAGAAATTTCAAATTCAGTTGTTTCGAAAATGGAAACCATGGCCATTCCCAAACTATCAGTAGCGGTAAATGATTTTTTATTTTTTGAAATGGAAGCTCCGCTAATCGGCAAACCTGTTGAATAGCTGGTGACATTGATTTTGATTTCTTGTGCAAATAATGAAGCAACAAAAAAGTAAAATAAGGATGATAAAATTATTTTTTTCATATGAATGCCAAAGCTACATCAGAGAAATTTAGAAATGTGTACTAAACTTTTAAATGACTTAAATATGACATTTATAGTAATTGATTCTTATTGAATGTTTCATTCAACATGAACTTGCTTATGAATCACTGAGCCTTCTTTTACTTCTGTTAAAAAAACGCGCTCATTTACCATATAGCCATTCCCGTTTTCGCAAAAATGAACTTTAAGATTTTCGATGCTGATAGGATTTCCATCAGGTATATCTGCGATGTTGCTGTATTTGATATCATGGCCATCAACAATCATAACCAATCCGCTGCCGATGGCTTCCATTTTATTTCCTTCAGTGATGAGCATACCCGTATCTTCTCCCAATCCGATTCCGATACAAGAAGGATTTGTTGCAATAGCCTGAGCCAACCTGCTGAACCTACCTCTTTTTTCAAAATGAGAATCAAAGATGACATCATCCATAAATCCTAGTCCGGTAGTGATTTTTACTTCACCTTTCAAATGTGCTTTTGAAGCATTCCCTTCATAAATCATGGTATTGCTCATCGCCATGGCACCTGCAGATGTTCCAGCAACAACGAATGCGGATTCTTCATGATATCTTTTAAGTAAAAGCGCTAAAAATTCTGTACCGCCAAAACTACTTGTCAATCTCATTTGATTACCGCCACTGAACATCACACCATCGCAGTTTTTTATTCTTTCAACATATTCATTATTCATGGCATCAGCTCGATTTCTGATGTGCATCAGACCGATATTACTGCAGCCAATCTTCCCAAAAGCAGTTTGATAATTTTCTCCTACTTCTACAGGAATCATACTGGCCGTTGTAATAACTTCAATACGTTTATCAGTGCTTCCCACTTCCTGAACAAATCTTTTTAAAATACCGAGTTCAAAAAAATTGAGATTATTTCTATGTATTTCGCCCGTTTCTAAATTTGTGCCTTTGTCTTCTGCGCCTCCGATTGCCAATAGTTTTCCTTTGGGAATTTGCATTTGATTTTTTTTAGATGATGACAAAAATAGGATTTTAAAAAAAATAATTTAGCCCAAATGTTATACAGCAATGTGGATTAATTAGTTAAATCGCAATAATCAAGAGAATTATTTGACGAAATGTAAACCCAAAATATATTTTTTTGCAAGACCAAGCTATTGATTTATATTTCCAAATAAAATATTTTTTACAATGAAGATAAAGGAAATCAAAGTGCTCAGAGGCCCCAATTACTGGAGTGTACGTAGAGGAAAATTAATCCAAATGAAGCTAGATTTGGAAACGCTCGAGCAATTACCAACCAATAAAATTGAAGGTTTTTCAGAAAGACTGGAGTCGATGTTTCCTAGTATGATAGAACATCGTTGCAGTGTTGGTAAAAGAGGTGGATTCTTTGAAAGAGTTAAAGAAGGAACCTGGATGGGACATGTGATTGAACATATTGCTTTGGAGATGCAAACGCTTGCAGGAATGGAAACAGGTTTTGGACGAACTAGAGGAACCGGAAATGAAGGAGAATATTTTGTTTGTTTCAGTTATATTGAAGAAGAAGCGGGCGTTTTTGCAGCAAAGGCATCCGTAGCATTGGCGCAGGCACTAGTAGATGGTATAGATTATAATCTTCCGGCCGACATCATGAGACTCCGAGAAATCAGAGAAGAAACCCGCTTGGGACCAAGTACAGGTTGCATAGTTGACGAAGCTGCTAAAAGAGGCATTCCTTTTATCAGATTAAATAAACACTCATTAGTGCAACTGGGTTATGGTGTACATCAAAAGAGAATCAGAGCTACGATTGCCAGCACCACTAGCAACATTGCCGTTGATATTGCCTGCGATAAGGAAGAGACAAAAAACTTGCTGGGTGCAGCACAAATACCTGTCCCAACGGGCGATGTGGTTAGAACTGAAGAGGGCCTTGCCACTACCATTGATAGAATTGGCTACCCTATTGTCATCAAACCTATAGATGGAAATCATGGCAAAGGAAATACAACTAACATCATCAACTGGGAACAAGCCAAAGTTGCATTTGAAGCAGCTAAATCATACAGCAGATCGGTTATCGTAGAAAGATATATCACTGGTGTTGATTATCGAATTTTGGTTATCAACTATAAATTCATTTGTGCGGCACTTCGTACGCCCGCTGCTGTTATTGGCGATGGAAAAAGCAATATTCAAGAATTGATTGACGAAGTGAATAAAGACCCAAGAAGAGGTTATGGTCATGAGAAAGTATTGACTCAAATTACCATCGATCAGTTTACACAGAAGATGCTTGACGATAAAGGTTATACGCTTGAGACTATTCCTGTAAAAGGAGAACAAGTTCTGCTTAAACCTACCGCCAATCTTTCTACAGGCGGCACCAGCACAGACGTCACGGATGAAGTGCATCCCGCCAATATCATCATGTGCGAACGAATCGCGAAAATCATCGGATTAGACATTTGCGGTATTGACATCATGGCTACCGACTTACGTACACCCGTAACCGAAAATGGCGGCTGTATATTGGAAGTCAATGCTGCACCAGGGTTCAGAATGCACATAGATCCTTCAGTTGGGTTACCCAGAAATGTGGCCGAACCTGTTGTAGATATGCTATTTCCAAAAGGAAGTGCAGGTACCATTCCTATCATCGCCGTTACAGGTACCAATGGAAAAACAACCACAACCAGAATTACTGCTCATATTGCAAAAACAGCCGGTTATAAAGTAGGCTATACCACCAGCGATGGCGTGTACATTCAAAATCAGATGATGATGAAAGGTGATTGCACAGGTCCTGTTTCATCGAATTTTGTATTGAAAGACCCGACAGTAGATTTTGCTGTTTTGGAATGTGCAAGAGGCGGGATTTTAAAAAGCGGACTGGCATTCAGACATTGTGATGTAGCGATTGTCACCAATATCAGTGCAGATCATATTGGCTTGGGTGGCATTGAATCCATGGAACAAATGGCCAAAGTAAAAGCAGTTGTACCTGAAACCGTTTTACCACAAGGTTATGCAATATTGAACGCTGATGATGATTTGGTATATAATATGAAAGAAGGTTTGGATTGCAATGTGGCATTCTTCAGTATGGATGAAAACAATCCTCGAATTATCAGTCATTGTAAAAAAGGTGGCTATGCTGCAGTTTTTGAAAATGGATACATCAGCATCATGAAAGGTACCTGGAAAATCAGGGTGATTAAAGTTGCTGATGTACCTATTACCTACGGTGGAAAAGCATTGCACAATATTATGAATTGTTTGCCTGCTGTTTTGGGATCTTATTTCTGGAGAAACATCAGCATTGATGATATCAAACTAGCATTACAAACATTCATCCCTTCTGTATCACAAACGCCAGGCAGGTTGAATATGTTTCATTTTAAGAACTTTAAATTTTTAGTAGATTTTGCGCATAACCCTGCTGGACTTGAATTGCTTTGCGATTTTGTAAGTAAAATGGAGGGAACCCCTAAAGTGGGTATCATCAGTGGCACCGGCGACAGAAGAGATGACGACATCAGAGAATTGGGAAGAATTTCGGGCAGAAATTTTGATGAAATTATCATTCGACAGGATAAACATTTAAGAGGTAGAGCTGCCGAAGAAATGGTACAACTACTTGTAGAAGGCATCAATGAAACCAAACCCAGAGAAATTCCACTTACGATCATTTATAATGAAAAAGAAGCCATCATGCATGCCTACAAAACTGCAAAAACAGGCTCTTTGATAACTATCATGTGTGATGTTGTTTCGGAAGCACTGGATTTGATAAAAGATATGAAAGAAAAAGAAGATGCTGAAACTGCTTGATTTTCTGATTTCTTCTGAGAAATTATAAATCAGCAATAAAAACCCTGATTAAATTTCAAAAAACTTTTGGAACATCTTTGTAAAACCTTATTTTTGCAATCCAAAATTTAATTTTTGGAAAATGATTGGGTTATTGTGTAAAGGTAGCACTACAGATTTTGATTCTGTCTGTCTAGGTTCGAATCCTAGTAACCCAACAAAAAAACCTTCAAGAAATTGAAGGTTTTTTGTTTTATTACAATTTTGAGTTAATTATTGATTGTACAAGTTTCAATTACTAGAACTTCATTGAAAGAGAAGTCGTTATAATAGTATTTTGATTTTGGGAGGTACCCCAAATATTATCTTTAGACCAATATTGTTTTCCCTCCAAGCGCCAAAGTAGTTTACTTGTGATTTTTTTATCGATATTTATTGATGCACCCAAAACATTGAAACCATTTGGCGACAATGAAGAAATAATCATCTGGTTTTTATCTTGGTAATACTCTACTCGAGTAGTCAAATTTACTTTTTTATTGAGCTTGTATTGGGCAATGGCTAATGGGCTGAATATCCAGATATTTTGCTTTCCATTTTTTTGACTTCCCACATCACAACCTAAAGTAAAATTCAATTTCTTGTTATTTAGACGTTGTAAATATACATGATGATACAATCGGAATTGATGTAAAGAATCCGGAGCAGTAGTTCCTGCGAAATTGCTATAATTAAAGGTCAAAGATTTGTTGATTTTATAATTGAACTGCAAACCAAATGAAGGTTGATTTATGAAATCTGGCTTCGAAATTTGTTGCCAACCATTTAAATATAAAAAGGAAAGAAACATTTTTTCAGATTTATTAGTATAAGTCAACTTGGCGCCCGTTTCAAAATAAGGGGAATTTTCTGCTGATATACTTCTTGTAAGAGTTGGACAATCAGCTCCTACGGCACTTTCAAATCCGATATGAGAAGGTAATACTCCGGCGTCTAACCATAAGTTATGTTTGTTTGACAAACGGAAACCAATATTAGCTTCGTTTACAAACTGAGCCCAAGTTGGTTCAGAAGCCAAATTATATTGAGCATAATTGCCAACCATCAAAGCCATATTTGCTCTAACCTTCGGGTCTGAAAAAGTCGCTTTTAATAAAGCTAAATTTATATTTACTTCATTGCTTCTTTTATAATTATATAAAAAAGAAGCCATTTCGTGATTTTGTGGCTTGGTAAAATCATACGCATAATAAACATCTACATATCCTGTAAATTCAATTGACTTGGAACTGTCTATTTGAGCCCATACGTTAATGTTAGTCATTAGAAGAGAAATCAAAATAATGTGTCGCATGAATGATTTTTTTTAACCTAAAAAACCAAAATTAATCAATAGAAACCAAATAGATAGTTGAATTGTGTATACTTTTGCTGAAAAAAAACCATGAAAAAAGTATGGCTCATTACTGGTTGTTCTACAGGATTTGGAAGATCATTGGCAATAGCAGTGTTGACAAAAGGAGATGTTGTAGCAGTGGGTTCCAGAAATACAAACGACATTCAAGATATCATTCAGCAGTTTCCAGAAACCGCACTTCCCCTAACCTTGGATGTTACCAAGCCTGAACAAATTAAGACTTCTGTTGAGCAAACTATTCAACGTTTTCATAAAATAGATGTGTTGGTAAACAATGCGGGCATCGGCTATTTTGGTGCAGTGGAAGAAAGCGAAGATGTGGCTATCAGAAATATGTTTGATATTAATGTATTTGGTTTGGGCGATATGATTAAAGCCGTACTTCCTCAAATGCGCAAGCAGGGAAGCGGACATATCTTAAACATTGCATCCATTGGCGGGTTGCGTTCTTATCCTGGTGTAGGATATTATAATGCTACCAAATATGCAGTGGATGGATTGAGCGAAGCCTTGTATAAAGAAGTAAGTCCATTAGGCATAAAAGTAACCATCATTGCACCAAGTGGATTTAGAACAGACTGGGCCGGCAGATCAGCCAATGACACTAAAATTCAAATTGAAGACTACAATGCAACCGCCAGAAAAAACATGGAAGACATCAGACTTTCCAGTGGCAATCAACCCGGCGATCCGGATCGTGCGGCTCAAGCTATGATTCAAGTAGTGGAATCTGAAAATCCGCCATTGCGTTTGTTGCTAGGAGCAGGTGCACTTCGTGGCGCCAAACTAAAATTGGAAGAACTTAAAAATGATTTTGAAAATTGGGCGACGCTTACCGAATGGACTGATAACCCAAAAGCGTAAAGACAATCAATTATCAATTTGATAATGTGACAATTTGATAATGTGACCAACATCAACAAATCACCAAATCATCAAATTACCAAATTGTCATCTCACCACTTCCTCAATCACCTTTCCCACACATCCATTAGGCATTTGAATGTCTAACAATGCGGCCAAAGTTGCAGCGATATCAGTCATGTGAACTTCTTTATGAGAGCGACCTGACTTAATGTTCCAGCCATACCATACCAATGGAATATGAGCATCATAAGGATTCCATAATCCATGAGTGGTACCTGTTTTACCACCATCTAAATAACCTGGATTGGGCATGAACATTACATCTCCGCTGCGTTTTGGATAATAACTGTTTTTAACCATTTCAATCATCACTGAAGGCAATGTTGATGTAGAAACTTTTTCAATATCAAAAGCATGGCTTATAAATGATTTCTTTTCTAGCAAGCTAACTACGATGTCTTTGAAAATATCTTTGCCATTGGCTTTTATTATTTCATCATTATCGTTAAAATAAATTTGTGAGTTTTCAATAGCCATAACTTGAGGAACGCTCCTATTCAAAGATTTCAAAGTATCATTTAATGATTTCATCAAGTCTTTATCATCAAAATTTCCGGCAGGTATTTTATGTTCATTTAAAAATTCAGGATTGTGTGCAACACCATGATCTGCCGTAAGGAAAAACAAGTAATTGCCGGCGCCGATTGTTTTGTCCAGATAATTTAAAAATTCAGTGATGTCGTTGTCGAGCCTAAGGTAAGTATCTTCTACTTCAACCGAATTAGGACCAAATACATGACCGATATAATCTGTAGAAGAAAGGCTTACCGCCAGAAAATCAGTAACCGAACCTTTTCCCAATTGTTCATTTTCAATGGCAGATTCAGCAAATTTTAAAGTGTATGTATTTCCAAAAGGCGTGTATCGAAAAGCCTTATATCTTTTGTCATTCAAAGCATTTAAAACGTAAGGAAAATTATTCTGATTGATGCCCGGAATTTTACCTTCATAACTTTCTTTGTCATCAGTACTTAAATCATAATCCTTCATCGGCAGAATTACATTCCATCCTTTTGCCAATAATGAATCCGGCATTTTTTTATCGTTGAATGTATTCACCCATGAAGGAAGATTTTGCATGTAAAAAGTGCTGCTGATCCATTTACCTTCTTTATCGTCGAACCAATAAGCTGCATTGGCTGTGTGCCCTGCAGGTAAAATAGCGCCTCTGTCTTTCAATGAAATGCCGATTACTTTTGATTTAAAATTATTGTTCAATCTAAGTTGATCGGTGATGGTGGTGGCAATCATATTTTTGGGACTCATCTTGCCGGCATCATTGTTACTGCCTACTCCGGTAACTGTTGAATCATCCGTGCAATACACAGATTTTCCGGAAGCCCTATCAATCCAGTTGTTGCCCACAATTCCATGAATGGCAGGAACCGAACCGGTGTAAATTCCAGTATGTCCAACTGCAGTGTAAGTTGGGAGATGGGTAATCATCGTATTATCACAACTAAATCCTTGATTCAACAATCTATTGAAACCTCCTTTTCCGTATAGTTTTTTGAATTTATACAAATAATCCCATCTCATTTGATCTACAACCAATCCGATAACAAGTTTGGGTTGAGATGCAGATGTGACTGATTTGGCTGTATTTTTATTTTGTTGTGCTGAAACCGAAATGGATAAAGTCAAAAAAAAGAGGACGATACTAAATCTGCATTTGTTTACCATTTTGAAAAATTTCGAACAAAGATAAAGGC
>CANHLV010000008.1 GCA_947461495.1 Chitinophagaceae bacterium | reverse complement strand
TTGATTTCTTTAGGCGAACCACTACCAAAATTGATTATCATAGATGGAGGAAAGGGACAACTTAGTGCTGCATTGGAAAGTATACATGAATTAGGTATAAAAGGAAAAACCACATTAGTTGGATTGGCAAAAAATCATGAAGAACTTTTTTTTGAAGGAGACAATCAGTCTATTCGCCTACCATGGACGAGTGAAAGCTTGAAATTAATCAGAAGAATAAGAGACGAGGTACATAGGTTTGGGATTACTTTTCATCGAAATCAGAGAAGTAAAAATGCCATACAAAACGAAATTGAAACCATCCCTGGAATTGGTGAATCTACGGCATCCTCATTATTAAAGAAATTCAAATCAGTTACAAAAATCAGCAAATTAAGTTTGATTGAAATTCAACAAATTGCAGGGCCATCAAAAGCAAAAATTATTTACGATTACTTTCATCAAAAAAATGGCAAATAACTAACAAAGAAAAACCCTTTCCGATGGAAAGGGTTTTCTGATTAAATCAAAATTATTTTAGTAACTCCACAAATCTTGTTCGTAGTTAAATATCTTTTCTTTGATACTTTCACCTTCAAACAATTGAAGAATACCATTATCTTGTAATCCCGGAATATTTTTAATTTGAATATCTCTAGGATTATCCATTGAACTTTTGATTATTCTTGCAGAGAACATTCTGCTTTCAAACAATTCTTCCCAGCTCATTCTGCCTCCGAAATTTTTTCCGTTGTACACTTCAAATTTCGCAAATATAGGACGCATGTCAGGATAATAAACCCAAAATAATTCTGTTGGACCTAAGTCTACCCCTGCTGAAGTAACAATATTCTTCACTGGTGATATCCCTAGTATTCTCCAAAACAATCTTGAACTTTCTTTATCGAATATAACTTCTTCTTTGATGTGAAACTTATAGAATGAATCAAGATTAATATCATTTCTTTTTTTCTTAGTACCAATCATATTTCCAAGTGAATCATAATCTGGCACTTCAACTTCATCACCTACAACAGCTTTTGCAATTTCTGATTTTGTCATTGGAGTGGTAAAACGATCATCTACACTAGAAAAAGCAGTAATTCCTGAAGTAGTATCTTGAAGTGCTTGTAAAATGATAGAAATAAATCTCTGATTTCCATTATCAGCATCAGCAGCATACATGAAAGGTAAGTTTTGTTTCTCTCTTGTGTCTAGCTCTCTCCAAATTCTGTGTCTGTATACTGCATCATCAGCACGTAAATGCTCATAAGCTAAGGGAGTTCTTTCCCTTAATACAGAAGTTTCTACTGCCTCATCTGGTCTTAATGAAACCTTAACCACTTTTAATGGCAAACTGTCATTATCAGCTTTAGGTTCAGGGGCTGAAGCCACCGGTGGAGGTGGCACAGGATCAGTTGATGCCTCAGTAGTCTGAATGTTGGCATTTGTTTTTGTTTTAGTAGTCCTTTTTGTAGACTTTCTTGGTTTTTGAGCATTTGCTATTTGAGCTGTGCTGCAAAACAAAACTGCTAAAAAAAGAAACTTAAACATGTTACCTTTCATAAAATTATATTTTAATAAAGTGCAATTGATTTGCCTTCGATTGTTCTTGGACCATCTGGGCCTTGAACTTTCACATTGTCAAATGTGATAACAGAGCCCGGACCGCATCTTGACATATATGTACTTAATGGTGCCAAATTATTGCCTTGTAATGTTGCCGTAGCGACATTAGGGAAATTGGCGCCTGAAAAATAAACCGTTGCGCTAGTAACATTAAATCTCAAATCAAAATCAAAGTTTTCAAGTTCAGCACGACAAAATTGTTGGCTTTTAAATTCAACAGAAGGCATTCTGACTTTTCCTGAACCCACTTTGAAGATTGGATCTGGTATTTTTTTCACTCTGAATTCGAAAGTAGTTGGTTTTTTATCAGCAACTACTGTTATCGATGCTTTTCCAATTGCACTAACTCTTACCGTTCTAACAGATCCATTTCCAGAAATAGTACCATTGGTCATTGACACTGTAGTTTTATCCCAACCAGTTGGAGAACCGATTGTTACAGGATTATCAACACCTATGTAAAACACATTCATTTTATCAGGCATTACAGCTGCACCGCCTGGAGTACCTACTGTATACTTAACATCGAAAGTTTTTGTTTCTGAAGTTCCATCAGGTTTTGTGTAAGTAACTACAACAGGAACTGATTTAGAACCCGAACCGCTTACTTTAAATTTAGAAGTAGCTCTTCCATCTTCTGCAAGAGGCATTGAAGCACCACCGATAGAAATTTTAGGTTGAGCTGCTTTACTGTAAGCACCTACACCTGCATTAATTTCCATTTCTTCACCTGGCATCATGTAATTTGAAGATTGTCCCACTAAAGCAGCAAACTGATCGTATACTACTTTAACAGCTCCAACTTGATTGTGACAATATGTTACAACCTGATTTTCTCCATTTTTTACATTGTTTTGAAACTTACTTAACAAAGTAAGCGCAGCAACTGTAGGTGTCATATGGAAATAAGCAAAAGTGAAATCTTTTTCTTTTCCATCCTGACCGATTGTTTTATAATCTGCATCAACAGGAAATGTTTTGTCGAATTCTTTTTTGATTTCAGGGTCAATTGCTAACATATCAGCTCTGAATTTTTTAAGCTTAGATTCGAATTCAGGCCCTTTATTTTTACCACCTTCTTCGTGACCGAATAATCTTGTGGCTGCTTCCAAATCATCTTCTTTGAATTGCATTACTTTTTTGCCATCTACTTCAACTTCATGTTCTCCAGCTTCTTTTTTCAAATCAACTTTTAGTTGTTCGATGTAGTTGTTTAACTCTGTTGCTAAATCTTTTGCACGTTTAGCCTTTTCATTCCAAGGCTTAGCTTTTTCAGAAGTCATTGGATCCTTTAATTTGGCTTCCAACGAAGAATACAGTGTATTGTTTGCGTTTTTTAAATTGTCGTTTGAAGTCATCAAACTTTTATCTACCACCTTAAAAGCATTTAAGATCTCTGATGATACGTTTAACGCCAAAAGGGCTGTTAATACAAGATACATCAGGTTGATCATCTTCTGCCGGGGCTCTGCGGGTAAAGCCATAACTAGTTGTATTAATTATTTTTATGAATATTGTTTGGTTTGTTTTTCAAAGCAAAATAATCCTGAGATTATTTACCACCTTGCATAGCACTCAGCATATTTCCGTAAACAGCATTCAATTTGCTTAAGTTACCGGCTAATGCAGAAATTTGATCTTTTACTTTATTTGCATCTTCAACGCTGCTAGTCATAGCACTGCTGGCTTCAGCTAATTTACCGTAGAAGTTGTTAAGAGCCTTTAAATGATTATTGCTTTCTTTCAATTCCAATTCATAAATTGTATTAAGTGAACCCAAGTTCTTAGTTAAAACCTGAACTTGCTCATGGAAACCTTTTGCAGATTCTGCAGCGTTATTAAATGAACCCATAGTTGTTGCACTTGCAGCAAAAGCAGCAGACATAGAACCAATTGCTGTAGTCGCTTCTTTTGTTTTAGCACCGAAATCGCTTGTAGATTTAACAACATCGCTTACATCAGAAATACCGGCAACAGTAGTTCCTAGTTTTTGGAAGCCTTCACTTAATTTTTTCAAATTTGCAGGTGTAATATCTGCATCTTTCATCATTTTATCCATTGCTTCCATTGGATTAAGTGATTTAGATGGAGCAGCATGTGCATGATCATGTATGATCGGTGCTTTAATATAAATAACCCCATACATAAAAAATATTGCGGCTTCGGTGTAAAGACCAATTTTTAAGAATAAATCAGCAATAGGTGTGTGAAGAATTTTTTGAAGAGCACCGAAAATTACGACAGCGGCTGCGATTGATACGGCAACGTCCATCCATTTACTTACTTTGGGATCGATTTTTACTGAAGACATGTTTTTTAATTTTTAAGGTTTATTGTTTTTTAAAATGATTGCAAATGTATTAGAATACCCACACCTTTATTTTAGTTTTGGTGTGGGCTATTGTTTCAATAAGATTATACTAAAATTAATTCAAATAAGAAGGCGTTTTATCTGCGTCTAACTGCTGATGAAGGTAAATCTAAGACACAACGGAAACCAATATAAGATTTAGAAGTATCCTGATATTCATATGCACGTGTGCTTGTTTGTAAAAAATGACCTACATCCTTCCAGCTTCCACCACGAATTACTTTACGTTTCATCCTTGGAGGATCAGAATCTTTGGCATTCCAACGAATATCAGGATTCATGTCATGTTGAAAATTGTAACCGCCTTCATAATATAATGATGAGGTCCATTCTGCTACATTACCCGCCATATTATATAAACCAAAATCATTAGGCCAATAAGCATCTGCGCGTACGGTGTAGAAACCTCCATCTTCAGGATAATTTCCACGACCAGGTTTGAAATTTGCTAATAGGCATCCCTTTTTGTTTCTTAAATAAGGTCCACCCCAAGGATATGGAGCCTGAGAACGACCTCCTCTTGCTGCATATTCCCATTGTGCTTCTGTTGGCAAACGGAAATCTGATTCAGGAGATCTTTTTTTGCCTTCAAGAAAAGCATTCATTATGTGTGAGCGCCATTCACAGAATGCAGTTGCTTGCTTCCAACTCACGCCAACTACAGGATAATTTCCGTAGGCCGGATGATTGAAGTATTTTTTAGCCATGGGCTCATTATACGAATAAGAAAAATCTCTTACCCAACATAAAGAATCAGGGTAAACAGGGACTTTTGTTTTTACAATAAATGCAGAACGAGGAATAGTAATATCTCTGTTTGAAGCTGCTGCTTTGTAATCAAAAATCTCAGATTGATAAACAATTTTAGAAGCATCGAGCTCTTTTTTACCGAAAATACGGTTATCTGGAGTAACTATAATAGCATCGATTTTCTCAATTGTTGATTTGTCTCCCCATTTTATAGTACTTGCTTTTTTCCAATCAACGTACTCGTTACCGTCCTGACCTTGTTTAACGTAGCCCATAAGCTTTGCTGCGGTTGAATCACGAACCCAGTTTGTAAACTGACGATACTCATTGTTGGTAACTTCTGTCGCATCCATCCAAAAACCGCTTATAGAAACTGATTTGTTTCTTGCAGTGAAGGAATAATTGACATCTTCGTCACTAGGTCCCATATGAAAGGTACCTGGCGGAACATATACCATACCCGTTGGGCGTGTTGGCGTCCATCTTGCATCAGGCGATACACCATGCAACTGTCCATCGTTTGGCAATGTTTTACCTGACTTGTTTTTACCTCCAAGCATTTTACAGCTTGTGGTGCTTAAGGTGATAGCGGCTGTGGCTATCAAGATAAAAAACCGATTACTCATTTTTTCTACGTTGTGGGTATTGGCAAATGTAATAATAATTTTAATTCAAAGTTAATTTCAAAGCTCTCTTCTGCGTTTTTTTTTACAAAATTCAAGCCTTAAATAACTAAACGGCTAAATTATTTTATTATTGTTAATAAAAATGTTAAATCGTGACTAAATTTTTATGAATTTCAGAAAATCGTCAATTGCATCAAATGGTGCTGAGCAGGTAGACTGTTCGCATACGTAGATTAAGCTTTGATTTTCATACTTTTTCCCCGTTAGCAACGGGTAATATATTTCAGTTTCGGCGCTCTGTATTATTGAATTTGGAATGTATTGAAGCAAGATAGCATCTAAAAATGCTTGGTTTCCCTTCCCTGTGACAATAATTTCTTTGTACCCTTTAAATTCTTTTAATAAGGCCATAGCCCATACAGCAAAGGATGCGGGATGTTTTTCAACTTGTGCTTTATTTGAAAACAGCATTTTTTCTGCGAGCATCTTCCATTCGCTGTTGGCAAAAACTCTTGCCAAGTACTGTAGATTTTCGGCCATAATACTGTTTCCGGATGGAATAGCGCCATCATGAATTTCAATTTTCCGAATGATAATATCTTCTTGTATTTGATGGGTATAATAGAATAAACCGGAATTCTTGTCACCAAATTGTGTCATCACATAATCAGTGAGCTTTTTCGCCCAATCCAGATATTTTACATCGCCTGACATTTCCTGTAAACTGATGAAGGCTTTAATTAAATAAGCATAATCATCAAGGAATGCAATTTGTTTTTTCTTCCCATTTTTAAATGTGTGATAAAATAAGTTCCCATCCTCAGTAAAATTGGAAATTATAAAATCAAATAAATTTTCTGCGATTATGCGGTAATGATTATTGTTCAATGCTGCTGAGGCCCTGGATAAACTAATTAAAAAAAGGGCATTCCAGCTTAATAATATTTTATCGTCTTTTTCGGGGTGTTTTCGTTTGTTTCTCTCAACTAACAATTTCTTTTTACATGAATTGATGATATCAATAAATGCGTTTGCATCGATACCGTTTTCAATAGCAAATGATTGAATAGATTGGCTGACATGTAAAATATTTTTATCTTCCCAATTTCCATTTGTTTTTACCCCATAATAACTGCAAAAATATTCCGCATCTTTTCCAAGTATTTTATCTATTGTTTCTTTTTCCCAAACATAATATTTCCCTTCTTCTCCTTCACTATCTGCATCTATTGCAGACATAAAGCCGCCATTTGTTTCCTTTAAATTGTTGATACAAAATGTTATCGTTTCTTCTATACCTTTTTTATAAATTTCTTCACCTGTTATTTGATAAGCATCGCAAAGTACATCTGTAATTAATGCATTGTCATAAAGCATTTTTTCAAAATGTGGTACAAGCCACTGGTCATCTGTGCTATATCTTGCGAACCCTCCGGATAAATGATCATTGATGCCCCCGTTAAGCAACGCAATCAAGCTCTTTAATGCATGCTGTTTGGATGCTTCGTCATGAAAAAAATAATCATACATCAAGAGGAATTTGATAGAGAAAGTTTGTGGGAATTTTGGTGCTTGACCAAACCCACCATGAATAGCATCTGCCTGTTGCAACAATTTATTTCTTACCTCTTTAAAGAAATCAGTTGTTATAATTTCCCCATCAGTTTTGTATTGATTTCCTATTTCCAGATTGACGAATCGGCTGGTTAATGTGCCGATACTTTTGGTAAGTTGATCTGCTTGAGCCAGCACATCTGTTTTTCGATTTATCCAAACATCGTTAATAAAAGTGATGATGTCTTCCCATGATGGTTTGTTGTATTTATTTACCGGTGGAAAATAGGTGCCGCCATAAAATGGTTTGGCTTCAGGAGTTAAAAATACATTCAAAGGCCAGCCACCATGGCCGGAAAGCGTTTGAACCGCATCCATATATATATTGTCAAGATCAGGTCGTTCTTCTCTGTCAACTTTGATGTTGATAAAAAAAGAATTCATCAAACCAGCAATGTGTTTGTCTTCGAAGCTTTCCCGTTCCATTACATGGCACCAATGACAAGAAGAATAACCTATACTTACGAGAATGGGTTTATTTTCATCTTTTGCCAATTCGAGTGACTTCTTGCTCCAAGGCAGCCAATTTACTGGATTATGGGAATGTTGTAAAAGATAAGGGCTGGTTTCATGAATCAGTTCATTTGTAAACTCATGTGAAATCATTTCGAATTTTTACAATTAAGAAAGTATTATTTCTTTGATAACGATTTCATATATAATTCCAAAGCACTCACCATACTAGGAGTTTGTGGCATGGGTGCTTTTATTTGCAACTTCAAACCTGCCTCTTCAACAGCCTTGAAAGTGTTATTGCCAAATGCTGCCAGTATAGTTTCTTTTTGTTTGAATTTGGGGAAATTTTCTACCAAACTTTTCACGCCTCCGGGTGTAAAAAAGCAAATAATATCATAGCCCCGATTCACAACTTCACGTATATCATTACTTACAATTTTATAAAGCACAGGCGTTGCATATTCACAATTGTGACTTTTAAGCCAGTTTGTAATCTCACTGTCAAAAGATTCTGAACAAGGATAAAGAAATTTTTCATTGTCTTTATGTTTGTTGATTACGTCAAATAGACTTTTATTCAAGCCGTCTGCGCCGTAAAAAACCTTTCGTTTTCTATACAGAATAAATTTTTGCAAATACAAAGCGACCGATTCAGTTATACAAAAGTATTTGGTATCCTGAGAAACGGTAATTTTCATTTCTTCACAAATTCTGAAAAAATGATCTATTGCATTTCTGCTGGTGAAAATGACTGCAGTAAAAGCCGAAATATCAATTTTCTGTTTACGAAATTCTTTGGAGGGAATTCCTTCCACTTTAATGAATGGGTGAAAGTCTAAAGAAAGTCCATGTTTTACTGCAAAATCAAAATAGGGTGATTTTGTACCTTCTGGCCTTGGCTGGGTGATGAGTATTTTCCGGATTGCTTTTTTTTCGACGGCAACTTTATTAATACTTTTTTTTATCATGCTTATCTTTCCAAATATTGTGCAAAATTACAAACTTTTATCTATAAAATTATTTACCAACTGATAAATCAGCATAATTGGTAGTATTTCTATTGAAATGACAAACAAAATAAAGTGAAATTTGCTAACCTTGAGAGAATGCTGGATACTGCCAAATATCCTTAGATATCTAAGCACAAATAAAAAAGAAATCAAAATCAAAGAAATCAAAATTGTGTACTCACTTATTGGTTTTGCGGCAAAAGCAATAACAACAATAAGAGGAAGTAGGGCTACAGCTAAAATTTTATTTATTAAAAAAACAATGAAGCTATAAACTTCGGCTTCTTTTTTAAAACCGCTCAGCCAGCCAAGAAATTGAATTATTGCCAGCTTTGTAATATATATAACCAACACAGCCGCCATTCCAAAATAAAAGAATTGATAATCATTGATAGGGATTTTTTTGCTTTTCGCCATCAATAAAAAAATGTAAGCGCCACCTACAATTATAAAAAACAGATTAAAAAATAAAGATGGTAGCTTGTCTTGTAGCAACTGATCCTTTAGCTGAATTTGCCTCAGGGATGTATTAAAAAATACCCTGATTAAATTTTGAAAATATTTTGCAAAAGAAATTTTCAAAATGCCAAATACAAAAAACAAGACCGCCACGCCATAAAATAATTTATCGTTTTGATCAACAACCCTAAACGACTGGTAAACAGGAATAGCTATTTTATCATTTGAAAGCCATTTGTTATTTTCTATAATACGGCTTGATTCCGCCTTGCTTTTATCTAATTTACTACTGTCATTTTGAATGGAGTCTGATATAAAAGACACACTTATGCTATCTTTTTTTATGAACAAACTGTCCGCATCAATTTGTTGAGCTTGGCAAACAGAAGATATCAAGAGAGCAATGAAAAAGTAAATAATATTATTATTCAATTTTGAAAATTAATCGGATACAAAAATAAACCTGAATCAGTAAGAAAGCTAAAAGTAATTTACATAACCAAAATGAATTTTTGAAGATTGAGTGATATTAAAAGGCATTTTATCAATTTTACCAGCTGCATAACTGACTTTAAGCAGTCCTGATTTAGTTTCATATTGTAAGCCAATCCCTGCTCCTATATAACTATTTTTTTGACGTATCGTTTGAAAATCAAGTAAAGTATTGCTATAATCTGTAAAAAATGAAAGATATGATGTATTGCCAAATAACAATCTGTATTCTGCAGAAAACACAACATATTTAGTGGCATAAATACTTTCCTCATCAAAACCTCTCAAAATATTTGCGCCACCAATTTGAAATAAATCATTTTTGAAAATGTCAGGACTGTAGTACAACCCGGAATTTATTGAAGTTTTGATTGTACTTGCTTTACCTAATGGGAAATAATGCGATGCTAATATTTTGCATCGGATCTGGTATGTATTTAGTTTTATAGCATCGTAGAGGGTTTGATAATTAAAGTCAGGATCTGAAAGACTTAAAATTTCTGTATTCTTTTTTATTTTTTTCAAACTTACTGTACCTGAACACTCTATTTCGTTTCCTTTTCTTGGATTTAATTTATAGTTTGTGGCATTCCCAATATAATTGAAGCCCAAGCCTGAAGCTATCATGTCGGTATTGTCAGGTAATTTTTTTGTTGCTTTAATTAATGTTGTATCAGTTGCACCGGGTAATAAATTATTTTGTTGCCATTGGAAATATATTTTCCCGGTTTTTCCAGATTGCCAATCAAACTGACATCCTATTCTTGAATTGATTTGTAAGAAATTAGAATCTTTTTTAAACATGTCTAGCAAAAAATCAAATCCCATTGATGTATGTAATATGTAGGGTTCAGAAAAACCAAGTTTGAGCCTTGGCGATTTGGGCTGTAGTTGCTGCCATCTGAAAGTAATGGCTTCTCCTGCATTAAGCATATTTTTCAAATCAAGATTAACATCTCCTGTTATCAAAGTTTTTTGAACGTTTTGTGAAGCAGGCATGATTCCCAGTAAAACATTTACTTGATTTGTTTTCTTAGCTTTCAGATACAAATTCAACATTGCTCCACTACCAAGCATAGTAATCGATGATGGCTGAATGGTTGAAACAAAATTCAGCTCAGACAATTTCTTATCTACTTGTGAAATCAAGCTTTTGTTATAACCCGATCCGTTGGGAATATTCAGATATCGTTGTAAAAATTGATTTTTAATTTTCAAACTGCCTGAAACGGTTATACTGTCTATTTTATAGAAAAACCCCTTGTCTACATTTAGTGAAGCATTTAAGTTATTTTGGTTCCAGTATGTACTGTCCAATGATACTGTAACGAATGGATAACCATGATTTTCATAATAGGTAATAATGCGTTCGCGAAGCTTTAGAAACTGGGCAAACGAAACATTAGTTTTAGTTTTATTTTTATTACTCATTCCAGCGGCATAGATCCATTCTTTTGCGCCTGTAAATTTCAAATTAATAATTTCACATTGGGGTCCTAAGAAAATGAAAGCCGTGATGGAAGAGTCTTTTTTTATAACGCTGTCAACAGAAGCACCGGGAAATCCCCTGCTGATAAGCAACTGAGGTAGTTGGGATATATATTTATCTGCCTCTTTTACTGTGCTGAAATTTGTTTCAATTTTGTTTGACTTTATAAAATCAGTTGACTTCACATCTGCAATAACAAATTGAAGTTTAATTGCTTTGTTTGTTTGCGCAAGGAGATATGCCGGCATGAATCCCAACAGGCATATTAGCAAGACAATTGAAACAAAAGAATTAGGCTTAACTTGCATATTGATTTAAGAATACAACAATTCATGTAAAACTACAATCTTTGGCGGGGATTTACATTCATATTCCATTTTGCAAACAAGCATGTACCTATTGCAATTTTCATTTTTCAACTCAAATGCAGCAAAAAGAATCATTTTTGACGGCACTTAAAAATGAAATCAGCAGCGACGATAATTTCATCAATCGAAAAGAAATAATTGAAACAATATACTTTGGTGGAGGCACTCCAAGTTTGTTATCAAACGACGAGATTCGCGACATTTTGTTTGCTTTACAAAAAGAATTTATTATATCATCAGATGTAGAAATTACATTGGAAGCCAATCCCGACGATATCAATAATGAGATCGTAAAAAATTGGATAGGTTCTGGTGTAAACAGATTGAGTGTAGGTATTCAAAGTTTTGATGCAGAAGAGCTGAAATGGATGAATAGAGCACATGATGCAAAACAGGCAATTGATTGTATACAAATACTTCAAGATTCAGGATTGACTAATTTTTCAGTCGATCTGATCTTTGGAGGACCTTATCTCAGTAACCAGTCATTAGAAAAAAATATAAGAATAATTTCAGATTATAAAATACCTCACATTTCCTGTTATGCTTTAACACTGGAAGAAAAGACAGCTTTGCATCATCTGGTTAAATCAAAAAAATCACCTCCGATTAGCAATGAAAAACAAGCAGAGCAATTCATCATCACAATGAGAAGGCTTGCAGAAGAAGGGTATGAACAATATGAAATCAGTAATTATGCAAAACCCGATATGAGGAGTAAACATAACAGTAGTTATTGGAAAGGAAATTCATACTGGGGTTTTGGTCCTTCTGCACATTCTTTTAATGGAACAAATACAAGAAGATGGAATATCTCAAACAATTCAAAATTCATCAACAATTGGCTGATACATCTCCCGGTTGTTGAAGTTGAAATTCTAACCGACATTCAACAACTGAATGAATACATCATGACATCAATAAGAACGATGGATGGTATTGATTTAGAGCTCATAGAAAACAGGTTCGGAGCTGAAAAAGCAAAGAAAATCAAGAGTGAATCTCAAAAATTCATTCTGTCTGAAAAAATGATTACAACTTCAAAGCATCTAATACTTACCGAAAAAGGCAAATTATTTGCAGATGCCATAACTGCGTCTTTATTTTTTGAGTAGGTAATGTTGCAATTATGCTATACTTTTGCCGCCTTAAAATCATTCAAATGAAATCAATTTTCGTCCTAGCGTTAATAGGTCTGTCAACTTTTACTTTTGCTCAGCAAGACACCACAGTAATCGTAAATTTACCTCACAAGCAATATGATAAAAAACATAAAAAACCTAGTGACGAAGCAAACACCATCAAGATAGCTCCGTTAGGATTTGTATCGGGCGCATTTCCTGTATACTATGAAAGAGTAATTAATGATTTCTTTTCCGTTCAAGGAGGAGTTGGTATCACGAGTAGAAATTATGTCAGAAATGCTTTTCAATCTATAGGTGATAATTTTTTATCTCCGGTTTATCCATGGAGCAATAACAGTACTTACGATTTAGCAGACCCCGCACTCGAAATTGGAGACAGAAAAGCTAATTTAGGGTTTTTATTTTCTTTACAACCACGAATTTATTTTACCAGCGATGCTCCTGATGAAAGCTATATGGGCATTTCATATGATTTTTATCGGTATAATTTTTCAATTCCGGGTATGGTTAATAATGCTGCAACTTCAGAATATACCCATGCTGGTTCAACGAAAAAAGAGCATGAAAACATTTCTGATTTGATGGTTTGGTTTGGTTATCAAGATGTTTACGACAGGATTTCAATTGAATATTCTACCGGTTTAGGTATACGTAATGTAAAAGGAGTGAAATATTATTTTGCAGAAGATAATTCAAGTGGAACTCCTACCACTCTTGAAGGGTATGCGCCATACAAACAAACCCTTTTCAATTTCAATATTGGAATCAGGGTAGGATATCATTTTTAATCAAATCAGTAAATCTTCGATCTCTCTAAAGGCGGTTTCTGCAGATTGATTTTGCCATAAAATTTTATAGACGGCTTCAGCAATTGGCATGTCAGCATTTACAGATTGATTGATGATGTACATACATCTTGCAGCATTGTACCCCTCAGCCACCATACTCATTTCCAATTGAGCTGCCTTAACAGCATAACCTTTGCCTATCATGTTGCCAAAGGATCTGTTTCTACTGTGCAATGAATAACAAGTAACTAATAAATCGCCCATGTAAACAGAAGCTGCATAATTATTGTGCGTCACATTTGGAGTGTTTTTTTTATGGTCGATATATCCCACTTCAGCATTTATGATTCCCGCTTTTCTTAAAAAACCAGCCATTTCATCGGCACTGTTGGCAATCAAAACACTTAAAAAGTTGTCGCCATAATCCAATCCATGAGCAATGCCCGAACCAACTGCATAAATATTTTTTAGAATAGCTGCATATTGCACGCCATAAATATCTTTGTTTACAATAGTTCTTAGATAAGATGATTTGAAATTGTTGGCAATAATATTTGTCATCGATTCATCGATACCTGAAAAAGTGAGGTATGATAATTTCTCTGCAGCCACTTCTTCAGCGTGACAAGGACCAAGCACTGCGAAGTAATCAGACAAAGCAACATCAAAATGCTGATTCAAATAATCGTTAAGCAATAAGTTTTCCTCCGGTAAAATTCCTTTTACCGCAGAAAGTATTTTTTTATTTTGAAAAATATCTTTTGGCAATCTAGAAAGCACATCAACTACGAATGCAGAAGGAACCGCAATAATGATAACATCTGATTGCAAAATCACGTCGTTGACATTAGAAGACAAATTCAACAAACTCATGTCAAATCTAGCTGAAGGTAGGTATTGAGGATTATGAGATCTTTTTTTGAATTGTTCAATTGCGTTTTCGCTTCGGTTCCACCAATGAAGTTGATGGCCATTGTCTGAAAGTATTTTTGCTATTGCTGTTCCCCAGCTGCCGCTGCCGATGATTCCGAATGTCATTTTGGTTTTGAGGAGTTTAAGAGGTTTTGAAGGTTTTGAAGGTTTAGAAAGTTTAGAGGGTTTAGGTTAGTCCGAGTTTTTCGACTGCGAGTTGTGCCGCAATGTGGCCTGCGTCTTTTTTATTAAAGCCTTTTGCCTGTGCAATAATTTGTCCATCTACAGTTGCTGCAATGGTAAATAATCTTCTTCCGTTTTCAATGCTTTCATCTAATGTTGCAAACTCTACAGATTTACCATTTTTGTTAGCCCAACCGTATAGTTTATTTTTTATATTGATTTCTATGCCCTCTAGATCATCAGCAAACAAGTGGGGCATGATGATATATTCTTCAACCCAACGTTGTGTTTTTTTATAGCCTTTGTCTAAATAAACAGCACCAATCAATGCTTCCAGTGTATTTCCAAAAATCTGAGAAATCTTGAGGGCATTATCTGCTTTGTTGTAAAAAGTAATTTTTTTTAACCCCATTTTCAATGCGATTTCATTTAGCTTTTGGCGGTTTACCATTTTGCTTCTCATTTCTGTGAGGAAGCCTTCGCCTTTATATGGATATTTTCTAAATAGGTAATGTGCGATAATGGAGCTTAAAACTGCATCGCCTAAGAATTCGAGTCTTTCATTATTTTCATCTGCTCCTTCTCTTACAGAACGATGGCTCAACGCTGTTTTATATAATGTGATATTCCCGGGATTATACCCAAGTATGTTGATAAGCTGATTTTTAAAATCTTTCAGCTGAGATGGACGTGAAAATAAATTTATGATGAAGCGCAAAATGATACTTTAAAAATAATTAGCCGAAATTAAACTATTTTAAAGAAATTGAATTGTAATAAATAAAAGAAGGAATATTAAGGGTTGAATTTTTTTACAATCACAGAAGCATTATGGCCACCAAAACCAAAGGTGTTGCTTAGAGCCGCATTTACAATTTTATGTTGGGCTTTGTTAAATGTAAAATTCAGGTTTGGATCCAATTCAGGATCATCTGTAAAATGGTTGATTGTAGGAGGTATTATATCTTTAGTAACTGCCATGATACAAGCCAAAGCTTCTAAAGCACCTGCAGCACCTAAGCAATGGCCGGTCATGCTTTTAGTGGAACTGATATTGAGATGATAAGCATGGTCGCCAAATACATTTAGGATAGCTTTAGTTTCAGCAATATCACCCAAAGGAGTTGAAGTGCCGTGTACATTGATGTAATCAATATCTTCAGGTTTCATTCCTGCGTCTTTTAAAGCTACTTTCATGACATTATTAGCACCAAGTCCTTCCGGATGTGGGGCAGTAATATGATGAGCATCAGCAGTAGCGCCACCTCCGGCGATTTCGCAATAAATTTTTGCTCCTCTTGCTAAGGCATGCTCCAAACTTTCAAGTACCAAAACACCAGATCCTTCACCCATAACAAATCCGTCTCTGTCTTTATCGAAAGGTCGGCTTGCTGTTTTAGGATCATCGTTTCTTTCACTTAATGCTTTCATGGCATTGAAACCACCGAGACCTGCAGCACTAATAACCGCTTCACTTCCACCTGTGATGATAACATCAGCTTTACCCAATCGGATATTGTCAAATGCGTCAATAATTGCATTGGTTGAGGAAGCACAAGCACTCACTACTGCATAATTAGGTCCGCGAAAACCATGTCGCATGGATATTTGTCCGGCAGCGATATCTAATATCATTTTGGGAATAAAGAAAGGATTGAAACGAGGTGTTCCATCTCCTGCCGCAAAATTTAATACTTCTTCTTGGAAAGTGATCAGCCCTCCTATACCACTGGCAAAGATTACTCCTACTCTGTCGACATCAACATTTTCTTTGTTGATTCCGGCATCTTTAACCGCTTCGTCACTGGCTATTAAAGCAAACTGACAATAGCGATCGAGTTTTCTTGCTTCTTTTCTATCGAGGTATTGGGTGGCATCAAAATCTTTAACCTCACAAGCAAATCGGGTTTTAAACTTTGAAACATCGAATTGCTGAATATAGTCGCATCCGCTTACACCATTTGAAAGGCTCTGCCAATATTCATCAACAGTTCTACCCAAAGGTGTGAGTGCTCCTAGACCAGTAACGACTACTCGTTTTAAATCCATACGATTTGCCTGTGAAAATTAAAAGATAATTACTTGGCGTTTTCTTCCAAGTAAGAAACAGCTTGACCAACAGTTGTGATGGTTTCAGCTTGTTCATCAGGAATAGAAATATTAAATTCTTTTTCAAATTCCATAATTAATTCTACGGTGTCCAAGCTATCGGCACCGAGATCATTAGTGAATGATGCTTCAGGGGTAACTTCGGCTTCATCAACACCTAATTTGTCAACAATAATTTTCTTTACTCTTGTTGCAATGTCTGACATGGTAATAAAATTTAGTTAATACGGATGCAAAAATATACTTTTTGAACTAATTACAAAGAAATACTAAAATGTTATCGATAATATTTCTTCACATTAGTGTTTTCAGCCAAGAAAAATGGCTTAAATAGCAAAAAATTGTATATTTATTAAGTGTTCAGTGGTTAATAACTTCAAAAAAATGGAATATGGGTTTAAAACAAATAGATTACGGAAGTACAGATTATCAAAAAATGGTTGAATTAAGAAAACAGATTCTCCGCCAACCGTTGGGACTAAGTTTTACTGAAGAAGAGTTGGAAAATGAAAAAGGGGAAATATTGATAGCTGCATTTGACGAAGAGGTGATTATGGGTTGCTGTGTTTTGACTAGAATAGATAATGAAACATTAAGATTAAGACAAATGGCTGTGTTAGATACAGTTCAGGGAAAAGGAATTGGTGCCTCTATCATGGGATTTGCAGAAAACATCGCTAGAGATAAGGGATATCGATTCATGATCATGCATGCCAGAAACACTGCCATTGGCTTTTATGAAAAATTCGGTTATAAACCTAAGGGTATTGAATTTGTTGAAGTTAATTTGCCACATCATGTAATGGAGAAGGAATTGGAGTAGCGGGGATGGGGATTGAGATAGGGGATTGGGGGATTGGGGATTGGGGTTTTTAGAGGGGTTTCGGAGCGATTTTTTCCTTGCACAATTTTCTTAATGAGTCTGATTCTTCAGCCAATGCATCTTTTGGAATGAGAAAAAAAGACTTTCCTGTAAAATATAGATGAAAAAAATGTGGACTTTCAATCCATGTGCTGAATTCCTTCCAGTTAAAACTTCTAGTCGCGGTTCCATTTTCTAATGTCAATGCAATTTCTGTAAAAGACACTCTAAAAGTTTGTTTGAATGAAGGTGATTTCTTGTAAATTATTC
>CANHLV010000007.1 GCA_947461495.1 Chitinophagaceae bacterium | reverse complement strand
TCCATCTTTGTTTATGATGAGCGAATCGCACGAAACAGCCGTTCAAGTTGAAAAGGAAATGAGCAAAGTGTATAATCAGTTGGGTATCGAATACAAAACTTATTTGACAGAAGTGGCTTCAAAAGGAGTTGAGGTTATTTAGTAAAAGTAAAAAGTCAAAAATAAAAACCATCTTTTTTACTTTTTAATTTTGACTTTTGAATTAATTAAACAGATAGAAATGAAATACTATAGTTTACATAAAAACGCTCCAATTGTTGATTTTAAAGAAGCCGCTATTCGAGGTCAAGCACCTGATAAAGGCCTTTATTTTCCTGAATACATTCCTGTCATTGATAAACATCTGATTGAAAACATTGAAGAGGTTTCCAATGATGAGCTTTGCTTTCAGGTCATTCGTCCTTATGTTGGAGATGCTATTCCTGAAGATGTTTTAAGAGAGATTGTTGCCCAAACCATCAACTTTCCGATTCCTCTGGTGGATGTGGAACCAGGTATTCAGTCACTTGAAATGTTTCATGGAAAAACGTTGGCATTTAAAGATATTGGTGCCAGATTCATGAGTCGTTGCTTGGGTTATTTTGTAAAAGGAGATAAAAGAAAAGTCACTGTTTTGGTAGCTACTTCAGGAGATACAGGAGGGGCAGTAGCTGATGGCTTTTTTGGTGTTGAAGGAGTTCAAGTTGTTATTTTATATCCTTCAGGGAAGGTTAGTATGGTTCAGGAAAAACAATTGACAACATTGGGTGAGAACATATTCGCGCTTGAGGTAAATGGAACATTTGATGATTGTCAAAGATTGGTGAAGCAGGCATTTATGGACGAAGACTTAACTCGATCTTTGTTTTTAACATCCGCTAATTCTATTAATGTGGCGAGATGGTTGCCTCAGCAGTTTTTTTACCTATTGGCGTATAAGCAATGGAAAGAAAAAGACAATCCGCCTGTCATCAGTGTTCCCAGTGGTAATTTTGGTAATATTTGTGCTGGCTTGTTGGCAATGAAATCCGGGCTACCTGTCAAGCATTTTATTGCGGCCTGCAATGCTAATGATGTAGTACCGTCATTTATGCATACACGTGAGTATATGCCCAAGAAATCGGTTGCTACCATTTCCAATGCGATGGATGTTGGAGACCCCAGTAATTTCATCAGAATTCTCGAGATTTTCAATCATGATTATGATGCACTTGCAGCTTGTTTTTCTTCGATAAGCATCAGCGATGAAGAAACCCAAAAAGCTATTTATGAAATCGAAAAAAATACGGGCTATCTACTGGATCCTCATGGAGCCGTTGGTTATCTTGCTTTGAAAAAATATTTACAAACACAAGGCGACGATAAAGGTTTCTTTGCTGAAACTGCTCATCCGGTTAAGTTTTACGATGTAGTGGAACCGGTTATCTATAAAAAAATAAAATTGCCAGAAGCGGTAGCTAAAATAATTGATAAAGAGAAAATAGTGGTTCCCATTGATACTGATTTTAACCAACTTAAATCATATTTGATGACTTTGAGTGTCTAAAAAAAATCATTGATATTCGACCTTTTTACAATAAATACTAGACTATTTCGTTGTTATTGAGATTTAAATTAATTCATCGAGCTGAATAATATTTTATTTACATTAACATCATAAAATCTGTTTTGTAAATACATCGGTTTACTTTTGTCTCGCTGAAAACAATCTGAATCTTTTTTGTTTTTAATCCTAACCTATCCTAAAGTAAACTATGAAAACACTCATTTCTAAAGGCAGATTGCCGTTTTTTCTCATCACTCTATTATTGATCTTACATTGGCCGGTGAGCTTTGGTAAATCTAATTCGAATGATTTTAAAATGTATAATAAACCGGCTTTGATTTCGAGTTTATCAATGCAATTGTATGAGAAATTAAATTTGGAAAGTTTGGGTTTGTCTTCTCAAGCATATTTTCATGCCATTATCGGTTTTGAAAAAATGCAAAATGCAGGTAAATTCTGTGGTCAGCATTTGCTTTCGATTATAGATTTTACAAAGCCGTCTTCACAAAAAAGACTTTTCGTAATTGACTTGCAGGAAGAAAAAATTTTGTTTAATACTTATGTGGCACATGGTCAAAATTCAGGAAACTTGTATGCAGTGAAATTTTCCAACAAACCATCAAGTTTTCAAAGTAGTCTAGGGTTTTATGAAACAAATGATACTTATATAGGTAAACATGGCTATTCATTGCATTTAAATGGTCTCGAAAAAGGAATTAATGATAAGGCAGATGAAAGAGCCATAGTCATACATGGTGCTGCTTATGTTTCTGAAGGGATAATTAACATGCAAGGTTACATTGGAAGAAGTTGGGGATGCCCGGCCATACCTGAAAAATTATCAAAGCCAATCATCGATAAAATAAAAGAGGGTACTTGTTTGTTTATTTTTGCCAACGACAATCAATATCTTGAACATTCTCAAGTCTTCAAAAGCTAATGAATCAAATAAAAATATTGTAGGAATTGATTTACCTTCATGCAAAAGAAGAAATCATGAACTTAACAGGAACCGGCGTTGCCATTATCACACCTTTTAATAAAGACCTTTCAGTAGATTTTAATTCACTTGGTAAAGTTATAGATCATATCATATCAGGAGGCGTTGATTATATTGTAACACTTGGAACTACAGGAGAGACGCCTGTGTTAAGTAAGGAAGAGAAAAAAGAAATCATTCGCTTTACTGTCAATCATGTCAATCATCGTGTACCCCTAGTCGTTGGTGTTGGTGGTAACGATACATATTCAGTTGTAAAAGATTTACAAGAACTCCCATTGGAAAATGCAGTTGCCATATTAAGTGCTGCGCCTTATTACAACAAACCCTCTCAGGAAGGTTTATATCAGCATTATAAAATGATTGCAGAACATTCACCTAAACCTGTTATTCTTTACAATGTACCTGGTAGAACGGGCAGAAACATGGAGCCATCTACAACATTGAGATTAGCCAGGGAAGTAGGAAACATTTTGGGTATAAAAGAAGCCGGGAACAGTATTGTACAATGCATGGAAATTTTAAAAGAAAGACCTGAAGGATTTTTGGTGTTGAGTGGTGATGACGATTTGGTATTTCCACAAATGGCTTGTGGCATTGATGGTGTGATTAGTGTTGCTGCAAATGCATACCCTAAATTGTTTTCTGATATGATTCGGTTATGTCAGCAGCAAGATTTTAAATCAGCAAAACCCATTAATGATAAATTGATGAATGCATATAGGCTCATGTTTGCAGAAAATAATCCGGCAGGTGTAAAGGCATTCTTATATGAAATGAGTTTGATTGAAAATGAGTTAAGACTTCCTTTGGTTCCATTGAGTCATAAATATCATCAGGAAGTGAAAGAATATGTAGCTGCCAATAAATAATTTAGATTTTATAACAACTACCTTCTATCGCTAAAACAGTGTTTTCAAAAACGGCTTTGGTTTCTATCAAAAATTCATCTATTGATTCATATTTTGAAGAGAAATGTCCAATCATCAATTGACCGGCTTCGGCTAGTTGAGCAATCATGCCGGCTTGTACGGTAGTGCTATGAAATCTCTCTGTTGCTCTCTTTTCAAGATCTTTCAGGTAAGTAGTTTCATGATAGACCAAATCAACATGTTTTATTTTTTCAGCGATAGACGGGTCGTAGAGCGTATCTGCGCAATAAGCATAACTCTTGGGTTTAGGTGCGGCTATGGTTACTGATACATTTTCAATTATAGTTCCTTTTTTTGTTATGTAGTTTTCGCCATTTTGAAGTTTGTCGTAAAAGGCTGCAGGTATTTCATAAGCTTTTGCCAACTCCGGAACAACACTTCTTGGTTTCTTTTTTTCTTTGAATAGAAATCCCCAACATTCAATGCGATGTTCTACTTTAAAACAACTTACAATAATTTTCCCTGTATCTGAAATGATACCTTCTTTTGTTAAGGCATGAAAATAAAGTGGATAATTAAGTGTTATCGCAGCCACTTTTAATTGCAAGTTGATGATTTCTTCGAGTGGTGCCGGCCCATGTAAATGAAGTTCCTGTATTCTGCTGAGCAAGCTCATACTTGTTAATAATCCAATTAATCCAAAATAATGATCTCCATGTAAATGAGAGATGAAAATATGAGATATTTTACTGCGTTTGAGTTTATATTTAGCCAATTGATTCTGTGTACCTTCACCACAATCGATGAGGAAACTTGATTCCTGAGTTTGAAGCAACTGAGCAGTTGGATTTCTTCCAAAAGCAGGGATAGCTGAATTGTTTCCTAGAATAGTTATGGCAAGCAAAGTGATTTTTTATTAGTGTTGTGTATTCATTTTATTGATTGTCATCAAAGTCGTTCAAAAGTTCTCGCTCGATTTCTTCCATTTGTACAATATCCCAAGCCTCACTCTCAGATGGTGTGATATTCATGCTATCCAAATATTCTTTGTCTTCAAGTTTGGCGATAATGTCAGCATGCAAACAGCAGATAACAAATGAAAAATTCTCCTGGTAAAATGATTGCTGCTCATTTACAATTGCATCCATTACATTTTCATCAATTTGCTGAACATTTTTTAGATTCAAAACAATATGTGGAATATCTTTTTGTAGATAAGATTGCAATAAATTCAGCAGGTTATCTGACATATTAGCAGTTAATTCAGAAACTTCAGGAGTTATTACCGAGAATTTCTCTTTGGTATCTATTTTGACATTCATATAAAGAAGCAGTTAGTAGGTCATCAAAATAAGTGAATTTCCTTTGTTTCTGAAAATAAATCTTGTGAAGATGTCAAAAAAATCAGTCTAGGGAATGTTTATAAAATGCTTTACAAGGGTTCGAGCTACTAATTTTTTCAACATATCAACAATTTATAATCACGTAAACTAAAACGACATAAATAATCGTTATTATTGTAAACTATAAACCCTAAAAACATGGACAATAATTTTTCACCCCAGGTAAAAGAAATCATTTCTTACAGCAGGGAAGAGGCATTAAGGTTGGGTAATGACTTCATCGGAACTGAGCATTTGGTTTTAGGCTTGATTCGAGATGGTGAGAATACCGCAATAAAAATTCTCAAAACTTTAAATATCGATCTTTATGAGTTAAGAAAAGAGATTGAAATGGCTGTTAAAGACAAAACAGGAAAGAACATAGCCAATATCAATTCACTTCCTTTAACTAAACAGGCCGAAAAAGTAATCAGGATTACTGTATTGGAAGCTAAATCGCAAAAGAGCCCGATGGTAGAAAGTGAACATCTGATGCTTTCAATTCTTAAAAACAAAGAAAATATTGCAACACAAATTTTAAATCAATTCGAAGTGGATTACGATATTTTTAAAAATGAACTTGGCTTTGTAACGAGCAAACCACCTCAGGCTGAATTTAATGAAGAAGACGATTTTGATGAAGAAAGAAAGCAATATGGTCAACAGCCCAAGGGAGGAAAAACTACAGGTGCAACCCAGTTAAAATCGAAAACGCCAGTTTTGGACAATTTTGGCAGAGATATTACACGTTTGGCTGAAAATGGAGCACTAGATCCAATTGTTGGCAGAGAAAACGAGATTGAAAGAGTTTCTCAAATTTTATCAAGAAGAAAAAAGAACAATCCGATTTTGATAGGCGAACCCGGTGTGGGTAAAACGGCGATTGTAGAAGGGCTTGCCTTGAGAATCATACAACGTAAAGTATCAAGAGTATTGTTTGATAAAAGAGTGGTAAGTCTGGATCTGGCTGCATTGGTTGCAGGAACCAAATATCGTGGACAATTTGAAGAAAGAATGAAAGCCATCATGAATGAGCTAGAAAAAAACAGAGATGTCATTTTGTTCATTGATGAGATTCATACCATTGTAGGTGCCGGTGGAGCAAGTGGTTCATTGGATGCCTCAAATATTTTTAAACCAGCTTTGGCAAGAGGCGAATTACAATGTATCGGTGCTTCTACTTTAGATGAGTATAGAATGCACATTGAAAAAGATGGTGCGTTAGACAGAAGGTTTCAGAAAGTAATTATCGAACAGCCATCAATAGACGAAGCTATCGAAATTCTGAACAACATCAAGAACAAATACGAAGATTATCACAATGTTTCTTACAGTAAAGAAGCGATAGATGCATGTGTGAAATTGAGTGATAGATATATGACTGACAAATTGCTTCCGGATAAAGCCATCGACGTATTGGATGAAGTGGGCGCCAGAAAGCACATCAAGAACATCAATGTTCCTGAAAACATTCTTGAACTTGAAAAGAAAATTGAAGACATCAAGCTGGAAAAAAATAGGGTTGTAAAAAGCCAGAAGTTTGAAGAAGCAGCATCTTTAAGAGATACTGAAAAACGTTTGCAAGAAGAATTGGAAAAAGCAAAAATTGATTGGGAAGAAGAAAGCAAACACAAACGTTTCCCCATAGACGAAGAAGATATAGCAGAAGTGGTATCCATGATGACGGGTATTCCTGTTAAAAGAATGGTACAGGCGGAGACAGATAAACTCCGTCGTATGGCTGATGATTTGAGAGGTGCAGTAATCGGACAAGATGAAGCGATTGGTAAAGTGGTAAAAGCTATTCAGAGAAATCGTATCGGATTGAAAGATCCTAAAAAGCCAATAGGTACATTTATTTTCCTAGGACCTACTGGTGTAGGTAAAACTGAGTTGGCGCGTTCATTGGCCAAACATATGTTCGACAGTGAAGATGCACTCATCAGAATAGACATGAGTGAATACATGGAGAAATTCACAGTAAGTCGTTTGATAGGAGCGCCTCCAGGTTATGTTGGATATGAAGAAGGTGGTCAGTTAACGGAAAGGGTTAGACGCAAGCCTTACAGTGTAATTTTGCTTGATGAAATTGAAAAGGCGCATCCGGATATTTATAATATTTTGTTGCAAGTGCTTGATGATGGTCAATTGACAGATGGCTTGGGAAGAAAAGTAGATTTTAAAAATACCATGATCATCATGACTTCTAACATTGGCGTTCGTCAATTGAAAGATTTCGGTGATGGCGTAGGATTTGCTACACAATCTAGACAAGATAATCAGGATGAAAACAACAAAGCGATAATTGATAAAGCTTTAAAACGTACATTCAGTCCTGAGTTCTTAAACAGAATTGATGATATCATTATCTTTAATTCACTTAATAAAGAAAATATCTTCCAGATTATAGATATTTTGATGAAAGGCGTAATGAAGCGTTTGGTGAATCTTGGATTTACTTTGGAGCTATCTAGCGAAGCCAAAGATTTTATCGCGGATAAAGGATATGACAGTCAGTTTGGTGCAAGACCTTTACATCGTGCCATTCAGAAATATTTGGAAGATCCACTAGCTGAAGAAATTCTAAACATGACTATCAAAGCAGGAGATACTATGGTAGCAGAATTAGATAAAGAAGCAGGAAAGATTATCTTTAAATTGAAGGAAGAACCTAAGAAGAAAGAGAAAAAATCTCAATCTTAATAGACTTCAAGATTTCAAATATTATACTTGCCCACGGAAAAAACCGTGGGCTTTTGTTTGAAAACAATTTTTTATTTCAACAATTTTATCCTCGCATCAAAAACTTTCATTTATTTTACGCAACCATATCTAAAGCTGCTGAATGAAAAAAATAATTGTCACCATAGACGGGTGGTCATCTTGCGGGAAGAGTACAATTGCCAAACAACTGGCGAAATCATTGGGATATGTTTATATCGACAGTGGCGCCATGTACAGGGCCATTACATTGTATTTTTTAAGAAATCATATAGATTGGACTGATCCTACAGCAGTAGAGGAAGCCTTGCATCATATTAATCTACATTTCGTTTACAATACAAAATCAATGAATTCTGAAATGTATCTCAATGAGGAGAATGTTGAATATATGATACGTGATATGGTTGTTGCTGAAAAAGTTAGTGAAGTGGCCACGATTGCTATGGTCAGAACATTTGCTGTTGCACAACAACAAAAAATGGGAGCAGATAAAGGGATTGTTATGGATGGTAGAGATATTGGTACCACTGTATTTCCTGATGCAGCATTGAAAATATTTATGACAGCTGATATCATGACAAGAGTGGAAAGACGCTTTAAAGAGATGTTTGAAAAAAATCCCAACATCACACTTGATGAAGTGAAAAGCAATCTTGAAATGAGAGATCATATAGATTCTAATAGAGAGGTTAGTCCGCTCAGAATGGCTGAAGACGCAGTTTTACTCGATAATACAAATCTTACCATGGAAGAGCAATTGGATATTGCATTGAAATTGGTAGCTAAGAAATTATAATATTTTCTTTATCAGGAAATAATTGCTTTTGATACTTTTTCAAACGTTTCCTCGCTTACAAAATAGCTTGTCAATTTTTTAATAACATCTTCTACAAGTGCATCAGGACAGCTGGCTCCGCTTGTCATCAATATACGTAGTGGCGTTTTTGAACCCAAAAAATTTTCGGTTGTTTTTTCTTCTTTTGAATGAAAATTGAAATGAGATATTGCTGTTTGAGAAATGATTCTATTAGGATGATCAATGTAATAGGTAGGTAATTTTTCTTCGCACAATTCTACCAAATGAGAAGTATTGCTACTGTTATAACCTCCTACAACAATCGCCAAATCTGCTTCTTCTTGCAACAAGCCAAAAACAGCGGATTGGTTGTCATTGGTGGCGTAGCATAAAGTATCACGTGTATCTGCAAATCTATCAGCGATGTTGGTTTCATTCAGTTGATATTTTTCAATCATCACTTGTTTTAAAAAATCAGAAATGGCTTGTGTATCAGAAGCAAGCATGGTCGTTTGATTGACTACTCCAATTCGATTTAAATCTTTGTGCATATCAAATCCTTCAGAAAATCTACCTTTAAAAATAGTATTGAAATCTTCAGTATTTCTGTTTCCTTTAATAAAATCTCCCAGAACAGTGGCTTCGTTCATATCATTGATAATAAGCGATGGTGTATTAGCTGCTGCATGAGAAAATGTAGCTCTGGTTTCTTCATGTGTAGGTTTACCATGAACAATAACACTGTAATTTTTTTGTGCGATTTGTTCGCTACGGTTCCACACCTTTTCAACAAAAGGGCAGGTAGTATTGTATTTTTCAATTGCGATGCCGATTGATTTCAATTTGCTTTCAATGTCTAGTGTTGTACCAAACGCAGGAATAATAACGACATCATTAGCATTGAGTTCTTCAAAAGGCACAATTTGATTTCCTTTGGTGTCTTGCATGAAACGAACACCTCGGTCGAGAAGATCTTTATTTACAGAAGGATTGTGAATCATTTCACTGAGCAGAAAAATTCTTTTGTCAGGATTTTCATTCAAAGTTTTAAATGCAATTTCAATGGCATTTTCTACGCCATAACAAAAACCAAAATGACGCGCCAATAAAATCTGAAGCGGACCGAAATCCAGCAGGGTAGGCGTAAAATCCTTTTTCATTTTATCCTGCTGTTTTCTTTTTTCTTTAATGGCAGAAATTAATTGACTTCTGTATGTAAATGGTATTGTAAATTGCTTCATCGTATAAAATTCAATGCGAAGGTACAATCTTGACTTCAAGTACTGAACAAGATTGATAGACTTAAATCATAAACAAATAACTTCGAGATATGTTGAATAATAAAAAAGTTTTAGATTATTTATCAGTAGCCAATATATATGAAGTCAATCTTAGGCAATATACAAAAGAAGGCAATATCGCTGCCTTCATGGAACACCTCCCAAGATTGAAAGAAATGGGTGTAGAAATATTATGGTTTATGCCTTTGCATCCGATAGGAAAAATCAACCGAAAAGGCAGTTTGGGTAGTTATTATAGCAGCAGTAATTTTTTCGAGTTGAATCCAGAATATGGTACTGCCGCTGATTTTAAGAATATGGTGAAGGTCATTCATGAATTAGGAATGAAAGTCATTATCGATTGGGTGGCCAATCATGCTGCCTGGGATAACAATTGGACGATAACCAATCCTGATTTTTTTGTAAGAGCAGACAACGGACAGTTTTTATCGCCCTACGATTGGACTGATGTGATTCAGATTGATCATAATAATGAGGCTGCCCATGATGCCATGAGAAGCGCAATGTGTTTTTGGGTGAATGAATTTGACATAGATGGTTTCAGAGCAGATTTGGCACATTTGACGCCATTGCGTTTCTGGATTAAAGCCAGGCAAGTTACAGAAGCCATCAAACCCGATTTGATTTGGTTGGCAGAAACAGAAGAACCAGATTTTTATCAAGCCTTTGATATCGTTTATGCATGGCGATGGATGCATAAAACAGAGTCTTATTTTAAAAATGGATGGACACTAGATTCACTTCACGAAGTATTGAATGAAGAAAAAAGAATGTACCCGGAAAATGCTCGTCAACTTTTCTTCACCACCAACCATGATGAAAACAGCTGGAACGGCACAGAGTTCGAAAAATATGGGGTCTATGCAAAGGCATTGGCTGTATTCAGTTTCTTTTATCCTTCGTCCGTTCCTTTGATATATTCGGGTCAGGAAATACCCAATCAAAAAAGATTGACATTTTTTGATAAAGATGAATTAAACTGGAATGAGAATTTGGAGCTACATGAATTTTATAAGACATTGATTTCGCAAAGAAAAAAAATAAGTATTGATACTGATATTTCATTTATTTCAACAGATAAAAAACTATTGGCATTTAAAAGGAATTCACAACAAAATATGTTGCTTGTTTTTTTAAATTTAGATTCAATGCCTATTTCCGTCGACTATGAAAATAATGAAGCGCTATCATTTGAAAATATTTTTGATGCTGCCGAAATAATAAATCAGTCTTCAATACAATTTGAATTGATGCCGGGTGATTTTAAAGTATTCAACCAGCTATAAAAAATGCCCTGCTAAAAACAGGGCATTAAAATTAAAAATTGTAATTGCTTATTCAAGAGTAATGGGATATTCATAAAGTCCATCATAACCTGGATAAAATCCGCTGATGGTAATTGATTTCTCATTGCCGATGATTTTTCTCATTTCATCAACATTGTTTACATCTCTATCATTGACTTTTAAAATCACAAAACCATCTTTCATTCGGGTTTGGTCGTACAAAGCTCCGCTGCTGTTGATTTTCTTTACTACTACGCCACCGGTGATGCCATATTCTTTTGCTTTTTTAGCATCCAGGTTTGTAAAGTCGGCGCCAAGTAAATCCATTTGTGCATCATTTTTTACGATATCGTAATTACCGGCTTTGTTTTTTAAAGTAACATTAAAGTTTAGAATTTTATTCTCTCTTACTACAGTTACCTGAACTTTATCGCCTGGTTTATATTTGCTGACTTGTTCTTGTAATTCACCACCACTCATGATATCAGCTCCGTTTATTTTTTTAATTCGGTCGCCTTTACGGATACCAGCTGCATAAGCACCACCATCTGAAGGAACATCTGTTGCATATACCCCATCATAATTCTCTTCATTGATTCCTGATTTCTTTTTTTGTTCATCTGTCATATCAGCTGCATTACCATACATGATTCCAAGATAGCCTCTTTGAACAGTGCCATATTTGATGATATCATCAATAACTTTTTTAGCAATGTTTACAGGAATGGCATAGGAGTAACCAGAATAATAACCCGTAGGAGAAGCAATTGCAGAATTGATACCAACAAGTTTGCCTTCAGGATTTACTAAAGCGCCACCACTATTACCCATATTTACTGCGGCATCTGTTTGAATAAATGATTCCACTGCACCTCCTGGATTTCCGGTTTTATCTTTGTTCAATCCTAGGCTTCTGGCTTTAGCACTTACAATACCTGCTGTTACCGTAGTTTCAAGATTTAAAGGATAACCTATAGCCAAAACCCACTGACCGATTTTCAATTCATCAGAGTTTCCATAAATCAAGTAAGGGAGATTATTAGCTTCAACTTTTATTACTGCCAAATCATAAGCGGGGTCAGAACCAATTAATTTGGCTTTGTATATCTTTTTGTTGTTTAAAGTAACGGTGATTTCATCTGCATTTTCAATAACATGATTGTTGGTAACTATGAAACCATCGTCACTGATAATAACGCCTGAGCCGGAAGCTTTTTGTTCTGGAATGATATTCATTCTGCCACCACCAAAAAACTGATCAAACATGTCATCACTGAAAAAATCACTGAATGGATTTTGTTGTCTCATTCTAGGCAAGTTATTCGTAACCTGCTTGGCATTTGTTTTTGTTTTGATATGAACAACTGCAGGTAAAGCGATAGAAGAAGGTTGAATAAAATCTACTGCTCCGGGAGGCAAATTTCCACCATCAGTTAATCCTGTCAATTTGTAATTGGATGGCAGTATGCCATTTTGCTGACCTCCAAAACTATTGATGTTTTTTTGAAAACTTCCATAACCCCAAACTACGGCCAGTGTAGTAAGGGCGCTGATTCCGATAGTGGCCAATACTTGTTTCATTTTCATTTTTTATGTAGTTTAATTTTATAAATTATAGTAGTCAATTTTCATGCCTCGGGCTGCAAATTAATTACAGTCTGCCAAATTGAGTTACTAAAACTGTCATGTTTAACATTTAATTAGTAAGACCTTCGTAGATGCTACAAGCCAAGTAAAAATTGCATGGTATCTACACCATCTGCATAGGTGAAAAGTCCGGGTTGTTGTGATTCGCCAAAGGGAATAAAATTTTCACCCACGATGCATTGGATTTCGGTATTGTTGTATAGTATTTCTTTCAGATTAGTCTGGTCATTGTAATATTCATAATGTACAACGCCAATGGCAGAGAAATTGTTTTTGCTTTCAACCAGCAGTGTGGTTTCATTGGTCATGTACATATTGTTGTTTAGCAATAACAATGACAATTGAAAATCATAATTGTTGCTGTATTTGTGATAGTCTCTGAAATAAGAAAATTGATGAAAGGATTGCAACAAAGGAACGAAATCATAGTGTTCAGGAACAAATAATTTAGTGACATTTCGGCAACCTAATCCATAATACATGTGAATGTCTTCTGAAAGTGCTTCAAGTTGTTCTTTGGATTCCTTACCATTTAAAATCGCAACTGATGTTCTGTTGCATCTGATGATATTGGGGTATTTTCCAAAATACTCTTCAAAATGTTTTGCGGTTTGATTGCTGCCAGTGGCAATATAGGCATCACATCCTTTTAATTTATCTGCGATTGTAATGAAGTCTCTTGTTTCAGGGTTGTGTTCATATAATTTTTCAACTAGGAAAGAGATGAGTACATCATCTTTGGAAGATAGTTTTATGGATTGTTTGTGGCCGCTGATAAAAACAGTTAGTAAATCATGAAATCCCACCATGGGAATATTACCGGCCATAACGATTCCCACATGAGCGGGCTTTATTAGGTCGTCGAGATGATAATGTGCCGCCCAATTGTGAAGTTTCTTGAAATCAAGAAAATGTTCGGTTATGGATCCGGTTGCTTTTTCAATAAAATTTTCTGTGAACCAAGGATTTTTTATGGAAGCTTTTTGTTTTGCTAGTTGCCAATCTTCAGGATTTTGTTTAAGGTAATCACCTAGGAATGACATTAAATCAATCCGTTTTTGTAAATTCATGCGCTTAATATTACTTTTACACCAAAATTACGAAGATGGCAATAAAGATTACCGACGAATGTATTAATTGCGGGGCATGTGAGCCCGAATGTCCTAATAACGCTATATATGAAGGAGGCGTAGAATGGGCGATTGCAGACGGCACTTCAGTTCAGGGTGCATTTACTTTGATGGATGGTGCTCATGTTGATGCAGGTCAAAGAATGACTCCTTTCAGCAACGATACATACTATATCACTCCAAATAAGTGCACAGAATGTCAGGGATTTCATGAAGAGCCTCAGTGTGCAGCAGTTTGCCCAGTTGATTGTTGTGTTCCGGATGAAATGTATCGTGAAACAGTTGATGAATTGATGGCGAAGAAAGAAAAATTACATTTGTAATATCAATCAAGTAAATGTAGACTTATCTTTCACCCGATGATTTTGCTGTTGAAAAAATAAAAAACAAATGAGGTTTATCCTTTATACTGTTATCATTTTTAGCATTTTTTTTGTTTCATGCAGTGAGCCCCCAAAAGCAACTCCTGAAGACAAAGCTTCTCAGTCATTAGAATTGATGGAATATGACCGTTTATTTTCTGCAATGAGTGAAGAAAAAGGAATGAAAACAGCTTTTATTGAATACATAGATAGCAATGGAGTGCTTCTAAGGCCCGATAAAATGCCCCTAACTGGTGGTGCTGCCATTGATTATTTAGTTCAGCAAAATGATGCTGAATATACACTTACTTGGGATCCTCAACATGCTGTTGTAGCGGAATCAGGAGAACTTGGATTTACCTACGGAGTTTACATCATGCGTCCTTTACTTCAGGATACTGCGTTATTTGGAACTTACACCCATATATGGAAAAAACAATTGGATGGAAAATGGAAGTTATTATTGAATTCTGTAAACGAGGGAATTGATCAAGATGATGAAAATATAAACTCACATTAATTACAATAAATAGTTTTTTCGGTATACATTTTTGTTTCTTTGCTTATAATTAATCCCTAAAATGAAAAAAAATATTGCATTGATTACCGGTGGCTATTCTGGCGAATCGGTTATTTCCTATAAAAGTGCGGCAACGATTTATGAAAATCTTGATAAAGAAAAATGGAATTGCTATTTGATAGATATACATCCTGATGGCTGGTTTTATATGGATGAAAATCAAATAAAGCAATTTGTAGATAAAAATGATTTTTCAATTATAGTCAATGGAGATAAATTGAAGTTTGATGCTGTTCTTGTTGGACTTCATGGAACACCGGGGGAGGATGGTAAGCTACAGGGCTATTTTGATTGTTTGAAAATACCATACACATCTTGTAATGCTGCAAGTTCTGCACTCACATTCAACAAAAGATATACTGTTGCAGTAGCCGCTTTTGCAGGAATTCCTGTAGCGAAATCTTTGCATCTATTTAAACACAGCCCAACAACTTCAGAGAAAATTCTTAAAGAATTGTCATTGCCTGTTTTTGTGAAACCCAATAATGGAGGCAGCAGTTTGGGTATCAGCAAAGTGAATCAATCAGAAGAATTGGAAGCTGCCCTAGAGAAGGCTTTTAAAGAAGACGAGCAGGTGCTTGTGGAAGAGTTTATTAGCGGAAGAGAATTTACCATTGGAGTATTTAAAACAAAAGGGCAAATCATTACATTGCCTATGACTGAAATAATTTCTGAGAATGAGTTTTTTGATTTTCAAGCAAAATATGAAGGTGCCAGTAAGGAGATTACACCAGCCGAAGTTGATGAGACGATTGCTGAAAAAATTAGATTTCAGGCGAAGAAAGCATACAGTGTGTTTAATTGTAATGGAGTAATAAGAATAGATTTTATATATAACGAGGAAACAGGTAACCCATATCTTTTGGAAATCAATACCGTGCCAGGACAAAGTGCAGCTAGTATTGTTCCACAGCAGGTAAGAGCGATGGGGTGGACGTTAAAAGATTTTTACAGCGCGTTGCTTGAGGAGTGTTTTTAATTTAAAAATTGTAAGTTTGAATTCGATTTTTTCGTTAATCATTAAAATTCTTCAGTGTTTAAATTCATAACTGATAAACCATTTTGGGTCAATTTGCTTGCCGCTTTTGTATTGGCATTTCTCCTGATATTTTTTGTTTTGCAGATGTTAGGTGTTATGACCAATCATGGAGCATATCTTACTGTTCCATCGGTTGTTGGAAAAAAAACTGATGAAGCGGTGAAATTTCTAGAATCAAAAGGATTTGAAGTGGTGATAAAAGATTCTGTATATACAGACACTGCCAAGAATGGCATTGTGTTAAAACAAATTCCAGATCCAAACAGTACTGTTAAAATAAATCGTACTGTATTAATTACAGTCAACAGAGTCACCTTGCCAATGATTGATATGCCTGCATTGGAAGGGAAATCGTTAAATTTTGCACTAGAAATTTTAAAAAGAAGTCATCTCAAATTAGGCGATACTATTTATCGTCCGGATTTCATGAGAGGTTCGGTATTGGAACAACTATTCAGAGGGAATAAAATTACATCGGGTTCAAAAATTCCATGGGGTAGTCGAGTTGATTTAGTAATAGGAAGTGGATTAAATCAAGACCCTATACTTGTACCTCAAATGGAGGGGATGACATTTGAAGAGGCAAAAATTTTATTACAGGAGAGTGGAATTTTATTGGGTGCGGTGGTGGCCGATCCCGATGTAGTAGATTCTGCAGCTGCTTTTATTTGGAAACAAAGTCCGCCAAGATATGATGACCAAAAAGAGCCTGTATATATCCAACCCGGTCAACTGATGGATTTATGGATTTCTAAAGAAATGAAAAATGTTATTGATACACTTAATTTTTAATAGATATTATTATGCAAATAATAGAAGCTTCAGTATTGAAACAGAGAATGGAATCAGAAAAACTAAATTTGATTGATGTGAGACAGCCTGAAGAGCATGCTGAATTTAATATCGGCGGTATCTTATTGCCATTGGGAAATATCATGAGTATGCAAATTGATGAAATAGAAGACTTACGTCATGAAGAAATTATTTGCTATTGCAGAAGTGGACAAAGAAGCATGCAAGCCGCGATGATGCTAGAGACCATGGGTTTTACCAATGTGAAGAATTTGGCAGGAGGGATGTTGGGGTGGCAGTAGAGAAATGTAAAATATTGAATGTAAAATAATAAATGTAAAAGTGGCTTTTGGGAAATGAAAAATCATTTTCTCAAATATAAAAATGGGATCTCTGCGAAAACTCTATATTCTCAAGTCCTCTGCGGTGAAAACCTTAAAAAAATGTTGATCATTCAGTGAAAACCATTAAACCTTTTCCTACAACCTCACATTCAACCCACCCATAACATTCACAGTAGCCATTGGATAATAATAATTCTCTGTTGTAAACGCACCACCGTAAACATAACTGAATGTATATCCATTCGGTGCATATTTCGCTGAATACAAATTATTGATTTGCAAAAACAGATTGATTTGTCTTTTCTTTTTTAATTTGAAATCATAATCTATTCTCAAGTCTTGAATGAAATAAGCGTTTAATTGTCTTGATGCATTTGAAGTATTGTCGAGATATTGCTTGCCAACATATTTGCTGTTTAGAGTAAAGCTTGTATTCTTTATAGGATTGGCGATTACACTGCAAGCACCAATAAATGAGGGAGAGTAGGAAATATCTGTAGATGTATAATGATTTACAATTTGATTGCCGTTATCATAATCATCAACATACTCAGTAAAATCTTTTACTTTATTGATGCTTAGATTAAAATTCCCTGAAATAGAAAGCCATTTGTTTACTTTTTTCAATCCTTCCATTTCAATACCTACTCGATAACTTTTTGGGATATTGGTTCTCGTGTATGCGTAAACGTCATTTACCTTTCCTGTAAGTACCAACTGGTCTTTATAATTCATGAGATAAACATTTAAACCCCAGTAATTATTATTTTTTTTATGTTCAAAACCTGCTTCAAAATCGAGTAGTTTTTCAGGATTTGGTTTTTCATTGCTGGCTGTTTCAAAATCATCACGATTGGGTTCTTTAGCTGCTTTTGCCACAGAAAAATATATTTTATTGCCTTTGTTTTTATAAGTGATTCCAGCTTTTGGGTTGAAGAAAAGATATTTGTTATTGACTACAATTTCAGGATTGTTTCTGAATCCATTGATAACATAATTCACATTTCTCAACTGCAAGTCTGCAAATAGAGACCATTTGTTATTCAATTGTTGAATCCATTTTGTGTAAGCTGAAATTTCTTTTTTAGTTGCGGTTAATCGATACCATT